>JAKDIK010000124.1 GCA_030450535.1 Propionibacteriaceae bacterium | reverse complement strand
CGCCGTGTCCGTGGGCGCCCGCACCCTGCTCGACCCGGCGTCCTTTCAGATCGCTGCGGGTGACCGGGTGGGACTCGTCGGCCGCAATGGTGCCGGCAAGACCACGCTCACGCGCATCCTGGCGGGGGAGGGGCAGGCGTCCGGGGGATCGGTGCAGCGCACCGGCCCGGTGGGTTATCTGCCGCAGGATCCGCGTACCGGCGACTTGGGCATGTTGGCGCGTGACCGCATCCTGTCGGCGCGCGGGCTCGACGGCATCCTGAAGCGTCTCGAGGCGCAGTCGGGGGCGATGGCGTCCGCCGGGGACGACGCCGAACGCGACGCCGCGATGGCCCGCTACGCCCGGGCCGAGGCCGAATTGGCGTCCGCCGGAGGCTACGGGGCTGAGTCCGAGGCGGCCCGCATCGCGGCCAACCTCGGCCTGCCGGATCGGGTGCTGCACCAAGCGCTGCGGACGCTCTCGGGCGGTCAGCGCCGCCGGGTGGAGCTGGCGCGGATCCTGTTCTCGGGCGCGGACGTCCTGCTGCTCGACGAGCCGACCAACCACTTGGACGCCGACTCGATCGTCTGGCTGCGCGGCTACCTCGCGAACTACCCCGGCGGCGTCCTGGTGATCAGCCACGACACGGGGCTGCTGGACGCCGTCGTCAACAAGGTCTTCCACCTGGACGCCAACCGCGCGGAACTCGACCAGTACTCGCTGGACTGGAAGAAGTACCTCGTCCAGCGCGAGACCGACGAGAAGCGGCGGCGGCGGGAGCGGGCGAACGCCGAGCGCAAGGCGTCCCGGCTGCTGGAACAGGCGGAGAAGATGGGCGCGAAGGCGACCAAGGCGGTCGCGGCCCAGAACATGGCGCGGCGCGCCGAGCGGCTGCTGGCGGCGACCGAGGGCGAGCGCGTCCAGGATCGGGTCGCGAAGATCCGGTTCCCGGAGCCGGCGCGCTGCGGCAAGGTGCCGCTCACGGCGTCCGACCTGAGCAAGAGCTATGGCTCGCTGGAGGTGTTCACCGGTGTCGACCTGGCCATCGATCGCGGGGCGAACGTGGTGGTGCTCGGGCTGAACGGTGCGGGCAAGACGACGCTGCTGCGGCTGCTGGCGGGCATCGAGGAGCCGGACACCGGGGGCGTCCACCCCGGTCATGGGCTGAAGCTCGGCTACTACGCCCAGGAGCACGAGACGATCGACGTGAACCGTTCGGTGCTGGCGAACATGACGTCGGCGTCGCCGGAGTTGGACGACACCGAGGTGCGCAAGATCCTGGGGTCGTTCCTGTTCACCGGCGACGACGTGGACAAGCCGGCTCGCGTCCTGTCGGGCGGGGAGAAGACGCGGCTGGCGCTGGCCATGTTGGTGGTATCGGCCGCGAACGTTCTGCTTCTGGACGAGCCGACCAACAACCTCGATCCGGCGTCGCGGCGCGAGGTGTTGGAGGCGATCCGCACCTACGCGGGCGCGGTCGTCCTCGTGACGCACGATGAGGGAGCCGTCGAGGCGCTCCAGCCCGACCGCGTCCTGCTGTTGCCCGACGGCGACGAGGACCTGTGGAGCCCCGAGTACGTGGATCTCATCTCGCTGGCCTGACGCACCCGGCGGGCCGCCCACCACTGGCCGGCCAGCGAGATCACGATTCCCGGCGACGAGGCATTGACGTATTTGCGGCTGCGCCATGGCATGCCCGGGGGCGACCTGGATTGGGCCGAGCGGCAGCGCGGTCCTGGGAGCGCGTCGAGACGGCGCCCGGACGTCCAGATCCGAGCACCGATGCTGGACGCCGAGGCCCAGCATTGATAGGGAATCGTGACCACGACATCCCCATGCGCGCCGCCGCTGGTGTTACATTGACTGCATGCACGTAACCCCCAATGCAGTGAGGTGCGCATGACAACGATGACGCGGCGAGACCTCCTCCGGCTGGGTGCCGTTGCCGGTGCCGGAGCCACGGTGGCCGGGTGTGCGACCCCGGGCACCACGTCGGTGAACGCCGAACCGACCATTCCGGCCGTCGCCGACGGCGAGACCGTCACCCTCACCTACTGGGCCTGGCTCAAGGATCTCCAGCTGGTGTGCGATGTCTGGAACGCCCAGAACCCGCGCATCCAGGTGCAGGCGAGCTGGATCCAGGGCGGCAATGCCGGCGGCTACCAGAAGCTCTACTCGGCCCTCGCGGCGGGCGGCGGACCCGACATCGGGCAGGTGGAGATGAGGTCCATTCCCGAGTTCATGCTCGTCAACGGACTTGTCGACCTGCGCCGCTACGGGGTCGACGAGTACGCCGACCGCTACAACGAGGCTCTGTGGCAGCAGGTCTCCTATGTGGACGGCGTGTACGGCATCCCGCAGGATTCGGGTCCGATGGCGCTCTACTACCGGCCGGACCTGCTGGACGCCGTGGGTGCGCCCCCGCCGGCCACGTGGTCGGAATGGGCCGACGTGGCTCGCGCGGTCCGCGACTCGGGCGCCTATCTCGACTGCTTCAACTTCGCCGACCCCTCGTGGTTCGCCTCGCTGGCCCAGCAGGCGGGTGCTCGGTGGCTGCGCGTCGAAGACAATGAGTGGGTGATCGCGCTCGCCGACGACACTACTTTGGAGGTGGCGCGCTTCTTCGACACCGCGATCGACCAGGATCTCATCACCACGGCGTACGGACAGTTCAGCACGCCTTGGTTCGCTGCCGCCGCGGGCAACGGGATCGCCGGGCTCGTATCGGCGAGCTGGGGCGACGCCCTGCTCGAGAGCGTCTCGGGGGCATCCGGCCTGTGGCGCGTCGCGCCGATGCCGCGGTGGGACACCGGCTTCGCGTCCTCGTTCCTCGGCGGTTCGACCTGCGCCATCATGGCCAACAGCCCCCACCCGAGGGAGGCGATGGAATTCGCCGTCTGGATGACCACGAGCCCCGAGGGCATCAACGCCATGATCGAGCACTGCGGTATCGGCTGGTCGCCGGCGGTGGACTACATCGGCGAGCCGCGCGAGGGCGGCAGCGAGTTCTTCGGCGGACAGGCGTACAACACGGAGGTGTTCGAGCCGGCCGCCTCGCCCGAGGCGCAGAACCTCGAGTGGTCGTGGTGGCCGATCACCCAGCAGACCTTCAACATCATCGCGGACGGCTTCCGCGGCAAGGCGGCGGGAGGCACGTTGGTGGACGCCCTCGTCCAGGCCCAGGCCAACGTCGTCCGAACCTTCCGCAACAAGGGACTCAGCATCTCCGAGGAGGCCTGATGAGCGACCAAACCATCGTCCGCAAGCGCGGACGCAGCGTGAACTCCGCGGGCGCCGCCCCCTGGCTGCTGCTCGCCCCGTTCCTCGCGGTGTTCGCCTTCACCTTCGTGTTACCGATCATCGTTGCCGTGGGCAACAGCTTCACCCGTGTCACCCGGCTGGGTGTGTTCGGCGAGGAGGGCGTCATCACCGAGTTCGCCTGGTTCGCCAACTACGCCCAGGCCCTCGAGAACGGCAACTTCATCGCGTCCATTGGACGCATGCTCCTGTTCGGGGTCGTGCAGGTACCCGTGATGATCGCGGCTGCGACGATCCTGGCGCTGCTGCTGGAGTCCGCGTCGGCCCGCTGGCCGGGACTGTTCCGCGCGGTGTACTTCATGCCGTACGGCATTCCCGGCGTCGTGGCGACGATCCTGTGGTCGTTCCTGTACGTGCCGGGGCTCAGCCCGGTGATCGACGTGGCTGCATGGTTCGGGCTGGAGGTCAACTTCCTCGGCTCCGGGACGGTGTTGTGGTCGATCGCCAACATCGTTACCTGGACGTACACGGGCTACAACATGCTCATCATCGTGGCCCAGCTGAAGGCCATTCCGGGCGAGGTGTACGAGGCCGCGCGGGTGGACGGCGCCGGACCGTTCCGGATGGCGTGGTCGATTCAGCTGCCATTGATCCGGCCGGCGCTGGTGCTCACCATCGTTTTCTCGATCATCGGCACCCTGCAATTGTTCGCCGAACCGCAGGTGCTCGCCACGGTGGCACCGAGCATCGACTCGGAGTACACGCCCAACCTGAGCGCCTACACCACAGCCTTCGCGTACAACGACTACAACGTGGCCGCCGCACAGGCCGTCCTGATCGCCCTGGTGGCGTTCGCGCTCTCGTTCACCTTCCTGCGCCTGACCAATCGGAGGTCATCGTGAGCAGCCCCGCGCGCGACGCTGACGCGGTCGCCGACCAGATCGCCACGAGCGCGGGCACTGGGGGCACCGCGGTCGATACGAGGCCGCAGAAGCTGCGGCATGCTTCCCGGGTCTCGACGGGCGCCGATCACTCTGCGGGACAGAGTCCGGCGTCGACGATTCTGGTCACTGGCATCCTGGTCGTGGTCGCGCTTTATTTCCTGGTGCCCGTTTACTGGGTGATCGTGGCGGCAACCAAAACCACCGACGACCTGTTTGCCACCAACGGCTTCCTGCTGGCACCCACGTTCGCGTTGTGGTCCAATCTCCAGCAGGTGCTCACCTATGACGGCGGCATCTTCGTCCGATGGTTCCTCAACTCGCTGCTGTACGCCGGTGTCGGTGCTCTGCTCGCCACGTACTTCGCGGCGGCCGGCGGCTACGCCCTGTCCGCGTACAAGTTCCGGGGCAGCAACATAGTGTTCGGAACCATCCTCGGCGGCGTCCTCGTGCCGGGCACGGCGACGGCCCTGCCGCTGTTCCTGCTGTTCAGCCAGCTCGGGTTGGCGAACACCTACTGGGCGGTGCTGATCCCGTCGCTGGTGTCGCCGTACGGGCTGTTTCTGTGCCGCATCTACGCGGACGCCTCGGTGAGCCCGTCGCTGTTGGAGGCCGCTCGGTTGGACGGGGCGTCCGAGCTGCGGATCTTTCACTCGGTGGGCCTGCGCGTGCTGACGCCGGCGCTGGTGACGGTCTTCCTCTTCCAGCTCGTCGGCATCTGGAACAACTACTTCCTGCCCCTGGTCATGCTGTCGGACCAGCGTCTTTACCCGATCACGCTGGGTCTGGTGAACTGGCGCTCCCAGACCGACCGGTTGCCGGAGTTCTACCAGCTCACCACCGCCGGAGTGCTGCTGTCGGTGATCCCGCTGGCGATCGCCATGATCGTGCTGCAGCGCTTCTGGCGCGGTGGTCTGACCGAGGGCTCGGTGAAGTAGACGCCCGCGGCGGGCGCGCGTCTCCGGCGTCCTCCGCGCCGTCCCCGTCGGTGGCGACCCGTAGGCTGACGTTGTGCCTGTCGAAGTCGCCGCCGCGATCGCCATCGTCCTCACCGCCGTTGGGGTGTGCGGGATCATCCTGCCCGTGCTGCCCGGTTCGCTCACCGCTTTGGCGGGACTGCTCGTGTGGGCGATCTTCTCGCCCGCGCCGGGCGGCTGGATCGTGTTCGGCATCGGCGCGGCCTTCCTGGCGGCGGGGGCGTCCGCCCAGTACCTCATCACGGGGCGACGGCTGAGGCAGCGTCAGATCCCCAACCGATCGGTGGTCGTCGGGCTCATCTGCGGCGTGGTGGGGCTGTTCGTGATCCCGTTCCTCGGGCTGGCGATCGGCTTCGTCGGTGGCCTGCTGGCCATGGAGTGGGCCCGGGTGCGCAACCTGCGCCAGGCGCTCTCCACCAGCTGGGAGGCGCTGAAGTCGGTGGGGCTCGGCATGTTGGTCGAGCTCGGATGTGCGCTCGCGGCGGCGACCACCCTGCTGGTGGGCGTCCTGGTTCACTTCTTCGCCTGAGTCGTCACTCGAGCCAGACCTGGGCAACCCCACGCGCGTCTGGCAACAGTTTGTTCGTTTCACGCCGCGATGCCATCCGATCCCGATGCGGAGTGCTACCGTCCGTAGTAATCGCCCCGGGTCCGCCTGGGCGTCCGCCGGAACGACCCGGTCGGGTGAGACGAGGAACCAATGCCGGAACGACTCTCCACTCTCCGCGAGAAGCGGGAACAGGCCCTCCTGGGCGGCGGCAAGGGGCGCATCGACGCCCAGCATGCCCGGGGCAAACTGACGGCGCGCGAGCGATTGTCCATCCTGCTCGACGAGGCGTCCTTTCAGGAGCTGGGCGCGCTCGCCACGCACCACAACACCGACTTCGGGATGGACAAGCACCGCTTCCCGGGCGACGGCATCATCACCGGGTTCGGCAAGGTGCAGGGACGACGCGTGGCCGTCTATGCCCAGGACTTCACGGTGCTCGGCGGCTCGTTCTCCGAGGTGCAGTCCAACAAGATCTCGCGCATCCAGGATCTCGCCATCGAGGCCGGGATCCCGCTCATCGGCCTCAACGACTCCGGCGGGGCGCGGGTGCAGGAGGGCGTCCGGTCGCTGGCGGCCTACGGAGAGGTGTTCGTCCGCAACGTGAAGGCGTCCGGGGTGATCCCGCAGATCTCGCTCATCATGGGCCCCTGCGCCGGCGGAGCGGTCTACTCGCCGGCCCTGATGGACGTGACCATCATGGTCAACGAGACCTCCAACATGTTCCTGACCGGACCCGACATCATCAAGACGGTGACGGGCGAGGACGTGTCGGCCGAGGAACTGGGCGGCGCCTGGGTGCACAACGCGACGTCCGGCGTCGCGCAGGTGATCGCCGACAACGAACAGCACGCGCTGAGCCTCACCAAGTCGCTGCTCAGCTACCTGCCGCAGAACAACACCGAGGACCCGCCGCCGCTCGAGCCCTACGATCCGGCCGACCGCATGGACGAGGCGCTCAACGCGATGGTGCCGGCGGACGACGGCCTGGCCTACGACATGCGCGACGTCTTGGCGTCCGTCTTCGATCACGACTCGATCTTCGAACTGCACAAGGAGTGGGCGGCCAACGCCCTGGTGGGGTTCGGACGCCTCGACGGCATGAGCGTCGGCTTCATCGCCAACCAGCCGCTCGTCATGTCGGGCTGTCTCGACATCAACGCCTCCGACAAGATCGCCCGCCACATCACCCTGTGCGATCAATTCAACATTCCGCTGGTCACGTTCGTCGACTGCCCGGGCTACCTTCCCGGTGTCGAGCAGGAGTACAACGGCGTCATCCGACACGGCGCCAAGATCATCTACGCCTACTGCCAGGCGACGGTACCCAAGATCTCGCTCGTCACCCGCAAGGCGATGGGGGGCTCGTACGTCGCCCTCTCCAGCAAGCAGATGAACAACGATGTCGCGTTCGCTTGGCCGAGCGCGCAGATCGCCGTCATGGGTGCCGAGGGCGCCGCCCGGCTGCTCAACCGGCGGGCCATCGAGGCGGCCGAGGATCCGAAGGCCGAAGAGGCCCGGTTCATCGACGACTACAAGGACAAGTTCTACAACCCCTATCAGGCGGCCGACGTCGGACAGATCGACGAGGTCATCGAACCGCGCGAGACGCGCCCCCGCCTGATCCGCGCGTTGGAGGTGCTGCGCACCAAGGTGACGCACACCATCCCCAAGAAGCACGGCCTCTTCCCGGTGTAGGGGCGATCGCCATGGAGAATTTCACCTGGGGCCTCATGATGATGGTCGTCGGCATGGGCGTCGTGTTCGGCCTGCTCGCCGCCCTCATGGGCGTGCTCATGCTCATCGGACGCCTCGACCGTCAGCCCCGCGAGGCCATCACCGAGGCG
>JAKDIK010000364.1 GCA_030450535.1 Propionibacteriaceae bacterium | reverse complement strand
ACCTGCAACCGGGTGGTGGTGTTTCTGGAATCCGAGTTGACGGCCGACGCCGCCGCGGAGGCCGTCCGCGCGGATCTGTTCTCGGGACCGGACGCCCCCGCAGCCCTCCCGCTGCTGCGCCTGGCGGATGCCGAGGCGATCGACCATCTCTTCCACGTCACCGCCGGGCTCGACTCGATGGTCGTCGGCGATCGGGAGGTCGCCTCCCAGGTGCGCCGAGCGCTGGTGGAGGCGCGGACGGCGCGCACGGCGTCCGGGCTGCTCGTCTCGGTCATGGAACAGGCGTTGCGGACGGCCCGGCTCGTCACCCAGCGCACCAGGCTCGCGGCCCGCGGGCGCTCGGTGGTGAGCGTGGCGCTCGATCTGCTGGACCGCCGATGGGAGGCCACCCGCGTGCTGATCGTGGGGACCGGCGCCTACGCGGGCGCGGTCGTCGCGGACCTGGCCGAGCGCGGTCGCGGCGACGTCGTGGTGTTCAGCCAGAGCGGCCGTGCGGAGTCCTTCGCCGCCACCCACCCCGGGGTGCGGGCGTCCGGCCGCAGCCTGGCCGAGGAGTTGGTGGACGCCGATGTCGTGGTCACCTGCCGCGGCTCGGGAGTACCCGCCGTCGTGGTCGATGAGTTGCGCGGGGCGATCACGCGCCGGGACGACCGCGAACTCGTCTTGGTCGATCTCGCCGTCGGCCGCGACATCGAGCGCGCCTGCGCCGACCTGCCCGGCGTGCAGCTGCTCGATCTTGAGGAAATCTCGCGACACGTGCCGGAGGCTGCGCGGCGTGACGTCGACCGGGCGGAGGACCTGGTGGGGGTCGGGGTGGCCGAGGCGCTGGCCAGGCTGCGCGGGCGCGAGATGGATCCGGCGGTCATCGCCCTGCGCGACACGGTGCATGACATGGTCGCTGATGAAATTGATCGGTTGCCGCTCGGCCGCGCGTTGACGCGCGACGAGGCCGCGCACGCCCTGCGCCGACTCGCGGCGCGGGTCGTCCACGTGCCCAGCGTGCGTGCGCGCAAGGCGGCGGTCGAGGGGCGGTCGGAGGAATATCTGACGGCGCTGAGCGAGCTCTGGGGGCTGGAGCCCGGCACGCGTCCGAGGTTCGGCAACCTGGAGCTGGATCCGCCGCGCCGCGAGGCCGTCCCGCCCGAAACGCTGGACGGGGACAGCTGCCCGGTCACCGGCCTGCGGCTCGACGACCTGGGTGCCGGCGGCGAGATCCCCCGACGCGAGGCGATGTGATGATCGACGCCGTGCTGCTGGTCTCGTACGGGGGGCCGCGCGGACCCGAGGACGTCCTGCCGTTCATGCGCAACGCGACGCGGGGTCGCGGGATCCCCGACGAGCGGCTGCTCGAGGTGTCCGGCCACTACCAGCGCTTCGGCGGCGTCTCGCCCATCAACGAGCGCAACGAAGAATTGGTGTCGGCGTTGGGCGCTGCGTTGGCCGAGCGGGGGCTGGACGTGCCCGTGGTGATCGGCAACCGCAACTGGACGCCGTTCCTCGCCGACGCGCTGGCCGAGCTGGCGGCGTCCGGACGCCGCCGCGTCGCCGTCGTCATCACGGCGGCCTACGCGAGCTATTCGGGCTGCCGGCAGTACCGGGAGGATCTCGCGGCGGCGCTGGCGAGCCTGCCCGACGAACCCGCCTTCGAATTCACCAAGATCGGCCCCTACGCCGAGACCGAGGGCTTCGTGCGTCCGAACGCTCGGGCGCTGGCGGCGGCCATCCGGGAGCTGGGCGGACCCGCGCGGATGCCGCGGGTGCTGTTCGTGACCCACTCGATCCCGACGGCGATGGACGCGGCGTCCGGCCCGGGCGGGGAGGAAGCCACTTACCACGCGCAGCACCGCCGGGTTGCCGAGCGGGTGGCCGCGGCGGTAGCTGGTGAGCTGGGAGCCCCGGCGGTGTGGGATGAGACCCCCTGGGAGCTGGTGTTCTGTTCGCGCTCGGGGGCGCCGCACATCCCGTGGCTGGAGCCCGACGTCGACGAGCGGCTCGCCGAGCTGGCCGCCGACGGGGTCGAGCGTGTCGTCACGGCGCCCATCGGATTCATCAACGATCACATGGAGGTCGTGTTCGACCTCGACACCCAGGCGAGAGAGACCGCCGCCGGCCTGGGACTCGACTACGTCCGCGCCGCCACGGTCGGCGTTGATCCGGAGTTCGTCGCCCTGCTGGCGGACGCCGTCGTCGCCGGCGAGCGCGGCACCGTCGCCGGGGCGCCCACGTGTGGGGCGTCCTGCTGCTTGTCGGGGCGTCCGGGCGCCGGCCGGCCCACCGTCCTCGACAACGAAGGAGTCGCATGACCTCCCACGCCCACGGCAAGACCCCCGGCGCGCCGTTCACCGGTGATCCGCGGGACACCTATGTCGCGCCGGAGGAGGTAAACGCGGACACCCACTACGTGATGTACGCCGTGTTCGCG
>JAKDIK010000123.1 GCA_030450535.1 Propionibacteriaceae bacterium | reverse complement strand
CCGTAACCGATGACGACCGCTTCGGCGGTGCGCTCGTGCTTGATCTTGAGCATCGTGCGACGTCCGGGCACGTACGGATCGGCGGTGGGCTTGGCGATCACGCCGTCGAGCCCGGCACCCTCGAAGCGCTCGAACCACGAGCGCGCCTCGTCGGCGTCCGCGGTCGCCCGGCTGAGGTGGACGCCGGCGTCCGACAGTCCTGTGAGCACCTGGCCGAGCGCCTCCCGCCGCGTCGCCTGGGGCAGGGACAGCAGCGCCACGTCACCCAGCGCGAGCAGGTCGAAGCAGACGAGCTCGGCGGGGGTGAGGGCGGCGCGCTCGGCGATGCGTTTCGCCGCGGGGTGGATGCGCAGGCTCAGGGCCTCCCAGTCGAGGCGCTCGGCGCCCGGCTCGCCGGTACGGACGACCAACTCGGCGTCCAGCACGATCTGCGGGGGCAGGGCGCGGCGGGCGGCGTCGGCGACCTCGGGGAAGTAGTCGGTGAGGCGCTTGCGGCTGCGGCTCCACAGCTCGACGTGGCTGCCGTCGCGGGCGACGATGCAGCGGAAGCCGTCCCACTTGGGCTCATAGGCGAACTCGCCCGGACGCCCGCGCGGCACCTCGGCCACGGCGCGGGCCAGCATCGGCTCGATCGGCAGCGCCAGGGGAAGGGTCATGAGGCGGTCAGCGCGTCGTCTCGGCGAGCTCCCGGTGGGGCGTCGGTGGGGCAGGGTCGCATCGTGTTCACTTCGGGTCCCGGGCCTGCACGGCGTCAGGAGTGGGGCGCCCCGGCGTCCGTGGAACGCCGGACGACCAGGCTGGGCTGCAGGACGACGTGCTGGCGCTCGCGCTCGGCGTCCTCGGATTCGGCGAGGAGCAGCTCCATCGCCGTCGCCCCGATCTCGTGGCTCGGCTGGGCGATCGAGGTGAGCGGGACGGCCGCCCCCGCGGCGAAGTCGATGTCGTCGTAGCCCACCAGCGCCATGTCCTCGGGAACCCGGACGCCGGCGCCCAGCAGCGCCTGCAGCAGGCCGAGGGCGACGAGGTCGTTCGCGGCGAACAACGCCGTGGGGCGCTCGGACGCCGGCCGCTCGAGCAGCGCCAGGCCGGCCTCGCGCCCCCGCCGGAGCTGGAGCGAACCGATCTCGACGTTCTCCAGGCGCACCTTGCGCTCCCCGGCCGCGTGGCACGCCCCGGCCAGCCGGTCGGCGACCTGCGGCAGCGACGACGGACCGCCGATGAACGCGATGTGGGTGTGGCCGAGGTCGGCGAGGTGGTCGATGGCGAGGCGTCCGCCCAGCTCGTCGTCCACCGAGACCGACGAGAACCGGCCCCCGCTGAGATCCCGATCCACCAGGACGCTCGCGATGCCCAGGCCGCGCATGCGGGTGAGGCGCCCCGTGAGGTCGCCGACGGGGCTCACCAGCACGCCGCGCACCCGCTGCTGCTCGAAGACCTCCAAGTAGTGATCCTCGCGGGCCGGGTCCTCACCGGAGTTGCCCGTGAGCACCGAGATGCCGTGCTGCTCGGCCGCCTCCTCGGCGCCGGTGGCCACGTCGGCGAAGAAGGGATTGGCGGGGTTGAGCACCAGGAGGCCCACGGTGCGGCTCAGGCCGGCCCGCAACTGGCGGGCAGCCTCGTTGCGGACGAAGCCGAGCTCCTCGATGGCGTCCAGAACCTTGGCACGGGTCGACTCCGAAACCTTGTCGGGCCGGTTGAGGACGTTGGAGACCGTGCCCACGGACAGCCCGGCGTGCGCGGCCACGTCCTTGACACTCGCTGCCACGGGGTCCTCCTGCTCGCCTGAACCGATCCAACGCTTGCGCTGAGCGTAGCTCACGCGGTGGCGGCTGGGGAGCGTCGGCGTCTCAGTGGTCGGTGACCTCGTTCCTGAGCGTCCCGACGCCGTCGATGACGACGGAGACGGTGTCGCCGGCAGCGAGATAACGCGGCGGACGCCGGGCGGGACCCACCCCGCCCGGCGTGCCCGTCACGGGGAGATCGCCCGGACGCAGCCGCACGATCGTGGAGGTATACGCCACCAGATCGACCGGATCGAAGACGAGGTCGGCCGTCGTGTCCTCCTGCACCGTCTCGCCATTCACCGTGGTGACGATCCGACAGGCGGGCCGGACGCCACCCGGCTTCGTCAGTGCGGGTGGGGGATGGGGGCGGCATCGGTCGCCAGCGCGGCAACGATGTGGTCGGGCCAGGGCGTGGCCCGGTCGGTGCCCTGGGGAACGTGGGCGGCCACGACCAGCCCGGACGCCGCGCATCGCCGCGGCGTCTCGCCGTGCGCCTCGCCCCACACCTCGAAGGTGAATGTGATCGACGAGCGCCCCAGCTTCGTCAGTGTCACCGTCGTGCTCACCTCTTGGTCGAAGTACAGCTTTCCCGTGAAATCGATCTCCTGGCGCACCCGCGGGGCGCTCCAGAAGTAGTCGCCCAGCACGCCTGCGTCGGCGATGAGCCGACGCTCGGCCGCCTCCACCAGCCGCATGATGAGGGAGTTGTGCTGGTGGCCGGACGCGTCGGTGTCGATCCACTCGACGCGCCGGGTCAGGGTCGTGGTGCGCGGGTTCGTCATGGCTCCCATCATGGCGTCCCGCGCTCGGCCTCCGGGCCGGTGGTGCCCGTCGCCGGCCTGATCGATGCCGACCTCGCCGGCTCAACCCGACGGGGCGGCTCAACCCGACCGACCGGCACAACCGAAAGGAACACCCATGAACGACTCACCGCTCACCCGCAACGAGGAGCAGCTCAAGGTCACCCGCAGCGACGAGCTGATCTGGATGACGACCCGGACGCCGGACAACATCGTGGTGAACCTCGAGGACGAGGACATCGCGGAGATGGAGATCGAATACACCGACTGACCGATCTGCGCTTCGAGTCCCCCCGAGGCGCACCGGGGCGCACCGGGTCGCACCGGGTCGCACCGTGGCATGGTGAGTCCGGCTCACTGGAAACTTCGGGTCACCAGACGGGCCCGAATGTTCCAGTGGGCCGGACTCGTGCGCGCCATCGCGACATGGGGTGAGAGGGGGCGAGAATCGTCACGGGCCTACCCCTTGACGGCGCGGGGGCGACGGACTAAGGTGAGCATGAATCGTTTCATGCCGCATGCGGTGGCCGGGCGTCCAAGGGAGGATGTATGGCACGGATCTGCTTCAGATCGCAGGTGAACCCGAAGCATCTCGCCGAGTACAAGGCGGCACACGCGGCCGTCTGGCCGGAGATGCTCGAGGCGCTTCGCGACACCGGCTGGCGCAACTACTCGCTCTTCCTGGCCGACGACGGGCTGCTGATCGGCTTCGTCGAGGTGGACGACAGCCTGGCCGACGCCCAACGGCGCATGGCCGCCACCGCGATCAACGCCGCCTGGCAGGCCGAGATGAGCCGGCTGTTCGACGATCCGGACGCCCCGCCCGATGAGGGCTTCGTCACCCTCGATGAGGTGTTCCACCTTGACACCCAGCTTGCCGCGGCGGGACGCTCCTGTGCCCCCGCACCCAATCCCACCAGCAAAGGAGCCTGACATGTCCCTCACCGATGCCCAGACGAACGAACTGGCCAAGCTCTCCATTGAGGTGCCCTCGTGGGCTTACGGCAACTCGGGCACCCGCTTCCGGGTGTGGGGCACGCCCGGCACGCCGCGCGATCCCTGGGAGAAGATCGCGGACGCCGCGAAGGTCCACGAATTCACCGGACTCGCGCCCGCCGTCGCGCTGCACATCCCGTGGGACAAGGTGGACGACTATGACGAGCTGACCAAGCACGCCGCCGACCTCGGCGTCCGGATCGGGACGATCAACTCCAACACGTTCCAGGATGAGGAGTACAAGTTCGGGTCGCTCACCAACTCGGACGCCGCGTCCCGCCGCCGGGCGATCCAGCATCACCTCGACTGCATCGAGGTGATGAACGCCACCGGCTCCACCGACCTGAAGATCTGGCTGGCAGACGGCACCAACTACCCGGGCCAGGACGACATGCGTGCCCGCCAGGACCACCTCGCCGAGGGCCTCGCCGAGATCTATGACCACCTGGGCGACGACCAGCGCCTCGTGCTGGAGTACAAGTTCTTCGAGCCGGCGTTCTACCACACCGACGTGCCGGACTGGGGCACCTCGCTCGTCCAGTGCCTCGCCCTCGGTGACAAGGCGCGGGTCTGCCTCGACACGGGTCACCATGCGCCGGGCACCAACATCGAATTCATCGTCATGCAGCTACTGCGTCTGGGACGCCTCGGCAGCTTCGACTTCAACAGCCGCTTCTACGCCGACGACGACCTGATCGTCGGGGCCGCGGATCCGTTCCAGCTGTTCCGCATCATGTACGAGTGCGTGCGCGGCGGCGCGCTCGAGCCCGATTCGGGAGTCGTCTTCATGCTCGACCAGTGCCACAACATCGAGGAGAAGATCCCCGGCCAGATCCGGTCGGTGCTCAACGTGCAGGAGATGCTGGCCCGCGCGCTCGTCGTCGATCCTGACGCGCTCGCCGCGGCCCAGGCTGCGCACGACGTGCTGGGCGCGCAGGAGATCTTCATGGACGCCTTCTCCACCGACGTCCGCGCCGACCTGGCCGCGTGGCGCGAGCAGCGTGGACTGCCGGCCGATCCGATGCGGGCCTACGCCGAATCCGGTTACCAGGAGAAGATCATCGCTGAACGCGTCGGCGGCGCGCAGGCCGGCTGGGGCGCCTGAGCGGCGGGATCGCCGCACGCGAGACAGGACTGACGATGACGTATCACGCCTTCGCCGCGGCGGATCTGGGCGCCTCCAGCGGGCGGGTGATCCTCGGCCGCCTCGAGGACGGCCGGTTCACGCTGCACGAGTTGCACCGTTTCGAGAACGGGCCGGTCCGCTCCCGCAACGGCGACCTGCACTGGGCGTTCGACGAACTGGCGGCGTCCGTCCGGGAGGGATTCCGGCGGGCGCTGGCCGCCGAGCCGGAGCTGGCCAGCCTGGGCATCGACACGTGGGGCGTCGACTACGGGCGCCTCGACGCGTCCGGGAGTTTGCTGGAGCAGCCCTGGTGCTACCGCGACGGGCGCACCGACGGCGTCCCGGAGCGGTTCTTCGAACATTTCAGCGCGGAGCGCCTCTACGCCCAGACGGGCGCCCAGGTGCAGCAGTTCAACACGGTGTTCCAGCTGGCAGCCGCGGCGTCCGATGAGGGCTGGGACGCCACCGAGACCGTCCTGTTCATCCCCGACCTGCTCAACTTCGGGCTCACCGGAATCGCACGGGCGGAGGTGACGTTCGCGTCGACGGCCGCGCTGCTCGACGTGGCCCACCGTTCGTGGTCGGCCGAGGTGCTGGGCCATTTGGGGGAGCGGTACGGCTTGCCCGTGCGCCGGGTGCTGCCGACGCTCGTGGAGCCGGGGGAGATCATCGGGTCGACCTCAGACGGCGTCCTCGAGCGGCCGGTGCCCGTGGTGGCCGTGGGATCGCACGACACGGCGTCCGCCGTGGTGGCCGTGCCGAGCACGTCCGAGCGCTTCGCCTACATCAGCTCGGGGACGTGGTCGCTGGTCGGCCTCGAGCTCCCCGAGCCCGTGCTGACGCCTGAGAGCGCGGCGGCGAATTTCACCAACGAGCTGGGTGTCGACGGCACGGTGCGGTATCTCAAGAACGTGATGGGGCTGTGGGTGCTCCAGGAGTGCGTCCGGACGTGGCGCGAGGCCGACATCGAGATCAGCTGGGCCGAGCTCGTCGATCTCGCGGCGGATGCCCCTGCCCTGGCGTGCGTCGTCGACATCGACGATCCGCGGCTGCTGAAGCCGGGCAACATGCTGGGGCGGCTCACTCAGCTCGCGCGTGAGTCCGCCCAATCGCTGCGTCCGGATCCGGGCGCCGTGGCGCGCTGCATCCTGGACTCGTTGGCCCTGGCCTATCGGGACGCGATCCGTCGGGCGTGCTCGTTGGCCGGCCACGACGTCGAGGTGATCCACATCGTTGGCGGCGGATCGCAGAACCAGCTGCTCTGCCAGCTCACCGCCGAGGCGACCGGACTGCCGGTGATTGCCGGTCCGGCGGAGGGGACGGCGCTGGGCAATCTGCTGGTGCAGGCCCGTGCGGTCGGCGCGATCGAGGGCGGTTTGGACGCGCTGCGCGGCGTCGCGATCGCGTCCTCGGACGTCCGGCGCTACCGCCCCGGCGTCCTGCCGATCCCGGCGAGCCGCTGGGACGAGGCGCGCAGCCGGTTCTGAGCCGCCGCCGGCGGATATCGGAGCCTCGCTCTGCTTGCCGTGGACGGCGTGGACGTGCTCGGATCCCTGAGGGCATCTGGATGATCAGGGGACGGGGACAGAGATCTCCGGATCGCGTTTGGCGACCCGACCCCCGCGCTTGAACGAGACCCAGGTGCGGACGGAGTCGGCGCTCAGACAGAGCAGAACGAGAACGCCTACCGAGCTGGTCACGACCGAGTCCAGGCTGGCGCGCGCCACGCTGACGTTGAGGAGCTCACCCACCGTGGTGACCGCGATCAGGGTCATCACGATGAGCTTCGCCCAGCGGCGGCGCAACAGGATGAGCGTGCACAAGCCGAGAAGCAGCAGCGTGAAGGTCACGGCCGCGAGGTTCACGGCGAGCTCGATCTCGGGCTCGACCTCGTCGGCGAAGGGACGGCCAGCGCCGAACACCCACCACAGGATGCCGAACCAAGCAGTCTGGGACAGCATGAGGGCCAGCGCCACGATCAGCGGTGGCGGGGGCACGCCGTGACTGCGTGCGGGCCGGTGTGCCGGCAGACGCGTTGGCTCGGGGCGGCGCGCGTCGGCGCCGTGCACGTTGAGGATGGGGAGATCGCCGTCGGTGCGAATGCGGTCGCCGCCTCCGTTGCGGGCGTGGTAGGAGGTCGAGAAGTCGCGAATGACGTCGACCTCCACCTCCGGGTCGGCGTAGCGCACGGTGTTGACGATGTAGTCGCGCTCGAGATCGATGTTCTCGTCGATCTTGTGGGTGAACTGGCCGGTGAACATCGACAGGCCGACGGATCGGTCGAAGGTGCCGGCCGCCAGCCAGTCGACCCCCCGCCCGCCTGGCAGGAGCCAGCCCGGCGGCGTCCGCCAGAAACGGACGTGATGGCGCTGGGACACCGTGCCGTCCACCTCTTGCTGGTAGGCGAAGGCGTGGCGCTTGCCGAACAGGAACAGGCTGGACACCGGCGCCTCGGGGTATGACCTCCGCAGCAGCGCGGAGACGATCATGCCCCAGGATGAGCGGAGGGTGATCTCGTCGGCGAGCACCCACCCGGCTCGCTGCAGCGAGGCGTGGATGTCGCTCTCCTCGCCGTTGAGCGCGAGGTTGATCGGATCACCCAGCAGGCCGTCACCGGTCCTGGTGCGTCCGATGAAGTAGTCCGGCACGTAGAGCAGCGTGAAGAACTGGTGCAGCCGCGGGAGGGCGAGGTAGGTCAGCAGGGCCCAGAACACCACGAGGTACGACAGGCGAGCCCAGGACAGCGACATCCCCTGCACGAGCAGAATCCCCGCGAACCACAGCGTCAGCACCATCGCGACGGCGATGAAGAACGAGTCGACCACCGCGTGGATCGACACGCGGCGTTCTGCGCTCACCTTGGTCGGCG
>JAKDIK010000018.1 GCA_030450535.1 Propionibacteriaceae bacterium | reverse complement strand
CTCCGACTTCGTGGTCGGCAGACCGACCACGATGTCGGAGTGGGGTGTCGGAGTGAGTGGTGGTCCCCTCGACCGTCGGCCATCCGATTGGAGCCCACGCGAGGGCGTCCGGTACGCTGTCCGACGGAGGATTCGCCTAGAGGCCTATGGCGCTCGGTTGGAAACCGGGTTGGGTTCACGCCCTCACGAGTTCGAATCTCGTATCCTCCGCCACAGCGGTGCCTGCTCTGTCCGGAGCTGGATATCGCGTCGTCGAAGCGACACGCAGGCGTCGCGTCAACTGGCGACAGCCTCCGGTTCGACCTCACGCAGTTCGGTGATTGAGGCCGTCCGCCTGCGGGTCTGGATCATGGCCGCGGCGCAGGTGGCGAGCAGGCCGACGCCCACCCAGGCTCCCAGCCCAGGTGCGACCGCAGCGCCCGTGATTGTCGATGATCATGCGGTCCTCCGACGATGGATCCCGTGGACCGAGTCTGATCGCGTCCCGGGCGGGTGTCCAATGAATGTTCCGCCGGTGCCCCATAGACGGCCTCGATACCGCAGACCGGCTGTGGGGCCGGGCCGCTCAGCCAGCACCCGTCGACTCGCGGGCACACAGCCGAACGCGGCCGACGAACTCCCGGTAGTCGTCGGCGGCACGCCGGCCGGCGATGCGGTCGACCAGCAGACCCAGGGCGGCGTCCGCCATGCCGGGGAGGTCCGGCGCAATCGAGCTGAGCGAGGGCGTGCCGAACGCCGCCTGCTCGACGTCGTCGAAACCCATCACCCTGACGTCATCGGGGACGCGCACGCCGCGGTCGGCCAGCCCGCGCAGCACGCCGAACGCCAGCCAGTCGGTGGCGCAGAAGATGCCGTCCACATCCGGCATGGCCGCCAGCAACTCGCCCACCTGATTGCGCCCCGCCGGCAGGGTGTAGGGCACCTCGCGGACGGCCGACCGGTCAAGAGGGAGGCCAGCCCCCCGGACAGCCCCGGCGAAACCCTGCGCGCGGGCACTCGCCACGTCCATCGCGCCCTCTGAGCCCCAGCGGCCGCCGATCATCGCGAGCCGGGAGCAGCCCCGCTCGATCAGGTGGCGGGCGGCCAGCTCGCCCCCGGTCTCGTTGGCGATGATCACGTGGTCAACGGGGGTCGTGTACGTCCGCTCGCCGAGGACCACGATGGGGTAGTCGGCGGCCCGG
Source organism: Propionibacteriaceae bacterium (assembly GCA_030450535.1). Taxonomy (GTDB): domain Bacteria; phylum Actinomycetota; class Actinomycetes; order Propionibacteriales; family Propionibacteriaceae; genus Propioniciclava. Next base: position 16,320 of record JAKDIK010000018.1, on the reverse strand, counting down.
AGGAGGGTCGAGTCGTCGTCCGCCAACTTCGAGGCGTACAGCAGCAGCCCGTCGTAGCTGCGCAGCCGCGAGTGCTGGATCGCCGCCATCTCGCCCTCGCGCCGGTCCCCGGTGAGCTCGATGACGACCTCGTAGTCGAAGGCGCGCGCCCGCTCCACGATGAGGGCGCTCAGCATGCCGAAGTAGGGCCGGTCAATCTCGGCAAGGGCCAGCCCGATGACGCCGGTTTTTCCCTGCCGCAGACTGCGCGCTGTCGTGTTCACCGTGTAGCCGAGCTCCGCGATCGCGGCCGCCACCTTCTCGCGCGTCCCTTCGCTGACGTAGCGCCGCTGATTGACCACGTTGGAGACGGTCATCGCCGACACTCCCGCGTGCCGCGCGACATCCTGCATCGTGACCACGACCGCCTCCTTCGCTGCGCCGAGAGCCTAGCCCGCGGGCGTTTGACCCGGCAGGTCGACCAGCAGCGCGGGCAGCCCGGACGCCTCGAGTCGCAGCGCCGCGGCGGGACCTCCGGCCACGAACGCCACGAGGCGTCCCGCGTGGGTGCTCCGGTGGGGGCGCGTGTAGCCGGTGGTGTCGGCCAGATCGCCGTTCTCCAGCCCGAGCAGGGTGCCACCCTCGACGGACACCGTCACGAGAACATCGTCCGCGGCCGGCTGGCCGGCGGCGTCCACCAGGGTGATCTCGACCTGCCGCACGGATTCCTCGACGGCGAAACCAGCATATTCCGTGGGGGAGCTCCACACCTCGGCGGCCAGCGCGACGGGCGGGCCGGCCGGGTGCAGCACGGTCGAGGCGACGGCGTCCCCGCGCACCGCGACGATCCGCAGCGGCTCGTCACCCGCCGTCACGACTCCGCTCCACCAGCCGTGCTCGGCGTCCCACGTCAGGGCCAACTCCGGACCGGCACCGGTCAGGCACACCGCATCGGCGTTGCTGAAGCACAGCACCTCCAGCCGGTCTCCGGGCCGCCAGGTGCGGACGAACTCCTCCCGTTCCCACCCGCGTTCGGCCTCGTCGCCGAGCACCCCTGTCGCGAAAACCGGCCGTGCCACCGCGTGCGCCATCAGCTGGTCGGTCCACCAGCTGCGGCGCAGGTGCCACCCGGGCTTGGGGAACCCCGCCAGGGTGAGCAACCCGGCGCCAGAACCGTGGACGGGCCAGCCGTGCGCCTCGCCCAGGTAGTCGACGCCGGTCCACAGGAACTGGCCCGCGACGTAGGCGTGCTCGATCACGGTGCGCCACTGGGCATATCCGTGGGAGTTCTCGCTGCCCAGCAGCGCCTGCCCCGGGAAACGGGCGTGCTGCTCGGGGTAGAGATGCTCCTTGTAATTGGAGCCGATCACGTCCAGCCGGTCGAACAGGCCGGTGACGCCCGACAGCTCGGGAAACGCGGCGGCCAGGGTGACCGGCCGGGTGGGATCCGCGGCCCTCACCAGCTCGATCAGGCGGTTGCCGATCGTGGTCAGCCGGCGGATGTCTGGGCGGTCCGGGTCGTACACCCGTTCGCTGGCCGGCTTGTTCGCGTCGTTGTTGCCGACCATCTCCGTGAACAGGGGGCTCGCGTACGGATCGTTGGGATAGTCGATCTCGTTGCCGATGCTCCACGCGATGATGCTGGGGTGATGGCGGTGGGCGGCCACCATCGCCGTCAGATCACGCTCGTGCCACTCGGGGAAGTGCGCGGCCGGCCCGCCGTGCCGCGGCGGGTAGACGTTGTGACCCTGCCACCACTTGTTCTTCGGGTTCTCCCACTCATCGAAGGCCTCGTCGATGACGAACAACCCCAGCTCGTCGCACAAGGCGTACAGGTCGGGGTCGTGGGGGTTGTGCGCCATCCGGATCGCATTGCAGCCAGCCTCCCGCAGCCTCAGGAGCCGGCGAAGCCAGACCTCCCGCGGCACTGCCGTGCCGAAGCAGCCGGCGTCCTCATGGAGGCAGACGCCGCGTAGCGTCCGGGGTTCGCCGTTGACGAAGAAGCCGAGGTCGGGGTCGAACGCGATCGTCCGGACGCCGACACGCTCCTGCTCGGTGCTCGCGCCGCCGGCGTGGGTGAGCGTGGTCACGAGCCGGTACAGGTGCGCCTGCGCGTCGGACCACAGATCCGGATCCGCGATCACATGCGTGCCCTCCGCCACGCGGGCGTCGCGGGCGGGCAGGACGACCGTAGTGCCGAACGCGTGGCGGCGGCCGGACGCCTCGGCGACGAGCTCCCATTGCACGTCCACCGTGACGGTGGCGTCGGTGTGGTTCTCCAGCGTCTGGCGGACGCGGACGGTGGCGGCGTCCGCATCCGCGTCCAGCGTGGCGAACTCCGTACCGTGCGGGGCGACGGCGATGGGGTCGCTGATCCTGAGCTCGACGCGGCGATTGATCCCGGAGCCGTCGTACCAGCGCGAGTCGCTGACGTCGGTGTGATCGACGCGCACGCTGATGGCGAGGTCGTCGTCGGGGGCATAGGAGCAGATCTCGGTGAGGTCGAACGCGAATTCGGCGTAGCCGGATGGCCGTCCGCCCACGTGGTAGCCGTTCACCCACACGCGGGCGCCGCGCTGGACGCCGTGGAAGACGAGCCGGACGCGGCGTCCGGTGGCGCCCAGGCCCAAGGTGGCGAGCGACACGTGGGCGCGGTACCAGCCGACGCCGCCGGGCAGGTAGCCGGTGCCGCTGGAGCAGGATTCGTCGAAGTCGAGGCCGACGCTCCAGTCGTGCGGGACGCGGACCGTGCTCCAGCCCGACTCGTCGGCGTCCTTGCGCCACGCATCGGGGTCGTCGGCGAGCAGGAACGCCCACGTGTCGACGGACACGGTGGCTAGCGGAAGTTCAGGCATGCGCGGGCACTCCAGGGTCAGCGCGTCGGGGCGGGCGCGTAGGTGCGGAAGATGCTGTTGAGAAGGGCGCCGTTGACGTGGGCGATGGCGCCGAAGCCAAGCAGCAGCCAGAGGACGCCGTACCCCACCAGCTGCGGGTAGAAGACGGTGATGAGAACGGCCAGAGCCACCACCGCGGCCATCGCCAGCGACGAGGGCAGGTGCGCCAGCGACATCAGCCGGGAGTTGTTGAGGACCACCGCGAGCCGGTCGTCGAACCGGGCCTGGTAGGCGAAGACGTACAGGGCGGTGAGCGCGAACCGGAACGCTGTCAGGTAGTACAAGGCCCACAACACCAGGCGGACGACCTGGGAGATGTTCAGGTTGTCCACGACCACGTACCAGGCGCCGAAGACCGCGACCAGCGCGGCCCAGATGAGCCCGAGCAGCATTCCTTGGCGGAAGTTCTCCCGGAACGAGCGCAGGTAGTTGCCCCCCACGCCGTCGAAGTCGGCATCGCCGAGCTTCATCGCCGTATAGAAGAGCGCGGTGAGAGCCGGCCCGAGCGTGACCACCGGGAGGGCGGTCGCGACGAACAACAGGTTCAGGATCATCACGTCGGCGACCCTGTTGAGAAACCGCATGAGCGCGGAATCCGGGTTGAACAGATTTCTCACGCGCCCCTCTCCTCGTGCCTCATGTTTCGCCGTGTTCGATCGTCCCCAGAGACGGTACAGGCGCCGGGGTCCCGGGCCTGTACCGCCTCGGTGGGTCAGGCTCGGTCGATCACTTCAGACCCTTCTCGGACGCCCAGGCGTCCATGTCGGCCTGGAGCGACTCCCGAACCGCCTCGTACCCCGCGTCGTTCAGCTTCTGCCGCATCTCGGCGACCGCCGCCGCGGGGTCGGCGAACTTGCCGTACTGGAGCTGCGGGATGTACTCGGCGAGCACGCCACCCATCGCCGCGAGGCTGGGGTCGATGGCGTCCTTGTTGAAGATCAGCGTCGAGTAGGGGTAGTCCTTGGCGACCTTGTCGAGCTCGGCGAAGACCTCCCGCTTGTTCGGGGCGTCGGTGACCCGGTCGAGCTCGAACTCGTCCATGCGGCCGGCCCAGAAGTTCGCGCCGAGGCCGTCCGTGGCCGGGTCGTAGCCCTCGGGCGTCCCCAGCAGGTTGTCCTCGGTAATCACGTAGTCGACGCCCTCAATGCCGAAGTTGATGTACCGGTAGGACTCCTCATCGTTGCGCAGCAGGTCGTAGACCTGGAGCGCCTTCTCGGGGTTGGCCGAATTCGCGCTGACCGCCATCGCACCGTGGGTCTTGATGTCCTTGAAGAAGTTGCCGTTCTCCTGCCCGAAGTAGAACATCTTCGGATCCGAGCCCGGCTGCGACTCGTTCATTCGGCTCACGATGCCGGTCAGGAACGTTTGCGTATGGTGCTGATCGGCGCCGGAGAGCCCCGCGTAGAACTGTTCGCGGGTTTCCCCGGAGTAGTTGAGGGCGTCCTCACGCCACACACCGATGTCGTTCCACTCCTTGGCGAGTTCGGCGGCCCGGATGATCGCGTCACCCTCCATGTACGCCGAGGTGATCGTGTACGGGTCCGCCTCGGTCGTCTGGAACGGGTAGTAGTTGCCGGCGCTGAGCTGCTGGATCGTCTGGAAGTCCGTGTGGCCCGCGATGTAGCCGGTGAGCGCCGCCTCGTTGCCGCCGGCGATGTCCCACGGGTAGGCCTCGGGCTTGTTCTGCTTGACCCAGGAGAAGTAGTCGGTGAACTGCTCGAATCGCGTGATGGTGCCGTCCGGGATGCCGGCCTCGGTGGCCCAGTCACCTCGGTAGAAGAAGCCATGGTTGGTGTACTGGGTGAAGTTGTCCTCGGGGATGAAGTAGATCTGGCCGTCGTCGAGCTGGGTGAGTTCCCAGTCCCCCGCCGCGTTCACCTGCTCCCACGTCTTCGGTGCGTTGGTCTGCAGCATCTCCTCACTCAGCGGCAGGAACGCCCCCTTCTTGGCGTTCTCCCAGGCGTACAGCCAGTCGGTGGCAGTGGTGATCAGGTCGATGGAACTGTCGCCGGAGAGCAGCTGGACGTTGTACTGCGTCTGCCAGTCGGCCCATTCCACGTAGAAGAGATCGAGGGTGGCGTTGGCCTCCTGGGTGAGGCGGGCGTTGAGCTGTTCGAGCATGGCCTCCAGGCGGCCGTTCGTGGGCTTGTTGCCGAGCACCAGCATGGTGATCTCGGTCGGCGCCCCGGTTCCGCTGTCGCCGCCGCCCGGCGCGCCGGATCCACAGGCGGCGAGCGCCAACGAGCTGAGACCGAGCGCCAGTCCTGCGGCGGCGATCCTCGTGGACAGTCTTCTTCTCATTCGTTTTCCTAACCTCGTTGTGTCGGATGGATGTTTCCCCGGCCGCCGGTCAGCCCTTGACCGCGCCGACGGTGAGTCCGGTGACGAAATACCGCTGAACCAGCGGGTAGAGCAGCACGATCGGGCCCGTGGCCACGACGGCGCTGGCCATCTTCAGGGTGTTGCTGGGCAGGTCGGAGATGTTCACGTTGGAACCGGCCACCGAGCTGCGCAGCGCGTTGGCCGTGTTGATGATGTTGTACAGGTAGTACTGGAGCGGCTTGAACTCGACCGTGCTGCCCAGGTAGAGCGACGACAGGTACCACTCGTTCCAGTACCCCAGCGCCAGGAAGAGCCCGATGGTGGCCAGGGCCGGCTTCATCATCGGGAGCACGAGCTGCAGGAAGATGCGGAAGTCGCCGGCGCCGTCCACCTTTCCGGACTCGACGATCTCGAACGGGATGGAGCGGGCGAAGTTCTTCATCAGGATGATCAGCCATGGCGACAGCAGCAGCTGGAGGAACACGGCGAGATAGCTGCCGCGCAGCCCTAGGTAGCGGGAGATCCAGATGTAGGTCGGGGCGAGGCCGGCGCTGAACAGCGTCGTGAAATAGATGAAGAACGAGATGTAGTTGCGCCAGGGGAAGTCCTGCCGGTTCAGCGCATAGCCGGTCATGGCGATGACGAACAGCCCCAGTGCCGTCCCGAGCACGGTCATGACGATGGTGACGACGTAGGAGCCGATGATCTGGCGCGGTGACTGGAAGATGAACTCGTACGCGGTGAACGTGAAGCCCTTCGGCCAAAGACCGAATCCGCTGCGCATGATCTCGGACTCGGTCGACAGGGAGGCCGAGATGATGAGGACGAACGGCAGGGCGCAGAAGACGGTGAAGAGGGTGACGGTGACGTACGAGACACCCCGAAGCACGTACTCGCTGCTGTCGAGCTTCACTTTGCGCGTGGTGGCCCGGAGCGCATTCGCGTCGAAGGGCTGGGTATCGATGGTGGTCATGGCATGGCTCCCGGATCAGAACAGGGCGTAGTCGGGGTTGATCCGGCGCACGACCCAGTTGACGAACATGATGAGCGCGAAGCCGAACAGGGACTGGTAGAGGCCGACCGCGGTCGAGGACGTGAAGTTGTTCTGCGACATGATCATGCGGTAGACGGAGGTTTCGATGATGTCGGTGGTGCCGAAGAGCGCGGCGTTGTTGCCGACCAGGTTCCAGAACAGGCCGAAGTTGCCGCGCATGATGCCGCCGAGAGAGAACAGAAGCAGTATCACGAAGGTGGGCTTCAGGCTGGGCAGGATGATGTAGCGGATGCGCTGCCACGCCGAGGCCCCATCGATCGCCGCCGCCTCGAACATCGAATTGTCGATGCCCATGATCGCCGCGAAGTACACGATGGAGCCGTAGCCGGTGCTCTGCCAAATGTGGGCCAGGATGATGATGAACGGCCACAGCCCGGCGCTGGAGTAGATCCGAATCGGGTCGCCCCCTGCGGCGGTGATGATCGCGTTGACCGCGCCGGTGTCGTAGTTGAGCAGGTTGAAGGCGATGACACCAACGAGGACGACGGAGATGAAGTACGGCAGGAACATGATGGCCTGGCTGACCTTCTTGAAGTACTTCGAACGGATCTCGTTCAGCATCACGGCCAGTGCGATCTGCAGGATGTTGCCGATCACGATGAAAGCCAGGTTGTACAGCACTGTGTTCCGGGTCAGCAGCCAGAGCTGACCACTGCGGATGAGGAACTCGAAGTTCCGCATGCCGACGAAGGGGCTGCCAAAGATGCCGTCGCGATAGTTGAAGTTGGTGAACGCGATCCACGCGCCCGGCATGGGGGCGTAGGCGAACACGATGAAGTAGATGATGGCCGGCACGCACATCAGCAGCAACACCCCGCTGCGGCGGAACGTTTGGGTGAACGTTTGACGCCGGTGGGGCAGGCCTGACGCTGCCGTCGTGCGGGGCGTGACGCCGGCGCGTGACGCCCGCTTCCCGCTGATGGTTCGGCTCATGAGGCGGTCGCTCCCTCGCGATCCGACACGGCCCTCGGTGGTCGTGTAGCGATAAAATGATCTGCCCAGCCACGATCGCGTGTCAACGGCCATGATGATCACGAATCGGTAACGACGCTCGGGGGCGCTGGGCGGCTGGCGGGCCGGTGCCGGGCTCCTGCAACGTCGCGGACGGCCCGGGCGTGATGAGACCGGGATGACTACACCGGGATGGCTACACAGGGATGACTACCCCAAGATGACTACACTGGACGTTCCCACCGGCGACGACGAGGAGGGCCCGATGACAACCAAGCGCTCGTCGCTCGCCGCTGCGTTCGCCACTGCCGCTGCCGTGGCTGCCTGTCTGGCCCTCGCCGGTTGCGCCTCCACGCAGCCCGGAGCGCCCCCCACCGGAGCCGGCACCTCCACCGCAGCACCGATCCCGACGGAGACCGCCGTGCGTCCCGAGTTCACGCCCATGCCCCCGCTGCCCCACCAGAGCCCCGCGCCGGGTTCCCTGCCCGCCGGGGGCGTCCCGGACGCCGTCGCCGCGCGCGCGGACGTCCAGCAGGCCGTCGCCGACGAGGCCGCCCGGACGGGAGCGCCCGCGTCGGCGGTGGAACTCATCGGTTATGCCGACGTCACCTGGAGCGACGGCAGCCTGGGCTGCCCCCAGCCCGGCATGATGTACACCCAGGCGCTCGTGGACGGACGCCAACTGGTCCTGGCGGTCGACGGGCAGCTCGCCAGCTACCACGCCGCGCTGAACGGCCCCTTCACCTACTGCTCGGCACCCGTCCCCCCGGCTGCGGATCCCGGCAACCGCTGAGCCACAGCCGCCGCACAGACCGGGGCTGGCACGCTGGACACGGCAGCACGCACGCGCCGCAGTCGCCGAAGGGAGCCCCATGGCCAGCGTCATCCTCGATGTCGTCGTCGTCCTCGTGGTGCTCGGGTACGCCTCCCGCGGCTGGCACAGGGGTCTGTTGGCGGGCGGCCTGGGGCTTCTCGGCCTGCTCGGGGGGTTCGCCGTCGGCCTGTGGGCCGGCCCGCGGCTGCTGGAGCTGCTGCCGCTGGAGCAGACGACGACGCTCGCGCGCACCGTGGCCCTCCTGGCGATCCTGTTCGTGTGCACGGTGCTGGGTCAGGCACTGCTCGGCGGCCTCGGGGCGCGGCTGCGGAGGCACGGTGTCCGGCCGCTGCACACCCTCGACTCCCTGCTCGGCGCGGTGGGGGCTGCCGGCGCCTCCGCGCTCGTGATCGGCCTGATCGCCACGGCCGTCCATCCCATCGCGCCGGCCACGTGGGCCCGGACGATCGACGGCTCCGCCACCCTGCGCCTCATCGGGGACGCCACCCCCGACGCCCTCGCCGGTCAGGCCACCCGCCTCACCGGCCTGCTGGACGCCGCGGGATTCCCCCGCGTCTTCAGCGCCCTCGACGCCGAGCCCACGCTGCCCGCCGCCGAGCCGGACGATGCGACGGCCCACTCCGAGGGGCGTCCGGGCCGCTGCGGCCTCCGTGGTGAGGGTCACCGCGCCCACCCCGCAGTGCCGGCCGCTGTCGGCGTCCACGGGATCGGGCTGGGTCTCGAGCCCCGAGCGCGTCGTGACCAACGCCCACGTCGTCGCCGGCGGCCAGGATCTGTACGTCCAGGTCGGCGGCACGGGCGCGCGGCTGTCCGCCACGGTCGTCGCCTTCGAGCCCGATCTCGATCTGGCCGTCCTGCTCGTCCCGGGCCTGGACGCCCCTGTTCTCCCCGTTGCCGGCGAGCTCGCGGCCTCCGACGACGTGGCCGTGGCCGGGTTCCCCCTCGGCGGGGCGTACGCCGTCACGTCCGGACGCGTGCGCGGCATCGTGCAGGCGCCCGGTCAGGACATCTACGGCGAGGCCGGCGTGACCCGCGAGGTGTACTCGCTGCGCGCGACCGTCCAGCAGGGCAACTCCGGCGGCCCGCTGCTGACCCCGGACGGTGCCGTCGCCGGCACCATCTTCGGCCGCTCCCCGGCCGACACCCGGACGGCCTACGCGCTGACCGCCGCCCAGTCGGCCGCGTTCATCGACGCGGCCGCCGAGGACACCAGCCCCGCGTCCACGCAGGGCTGCCGCCCCTGACCACGGCGGTTCCCCATTCATCGTTGCCCACGTCCGGGCGCTGTGACGGGGGACACCACGACCCTTCAGGTCAAGTCACCCGCCCGAGGGATACCGCGCCGTGGAGGGGGCTGCCAAGCTGGGACACGCCTGCCCCACTCGTGCGCTTGACCGGGTTGTCACCCGGACGGGGGACACGATTGGGGCAAGTCGCCCGCGTGATGAAACCACCTTGGTCGCTCATTGCGTGCGTGAAACAATGCTCGTAGGGGGCTGCTGGGGGGCAGTCCTCGGCTGGGGGGAACCAATTACATGACGACCGCATCGGTTCGAGGGAATTCGAATCAGCCGCACTGGATGCGGTATCTGAACACGCAAGTGACGTGGCCGAGCAAGAGCCTGCAACTGGGGGTGCTCGCGTCCGTCGATCTCATCATCGTCGCAGTGTCCATCACGCTGGCCGCCTTCGGCCGGTATGGCATGGACGCCTTCATCCGCATCCAGGCGACCGGCGAGGTGACTCTGTGGCAGTACGCCGCCATCGGTGGTGGCTGGCTCTTCGCCCTGTGGATCGTGGGGTCCTACGGCGTCCAGCTGCTGCAGTCCGGCGTGGAGGAGTTCCGCCGGGTGGCGACCGCCAGCGCCCTGCTCTTCGGCGTGATTGGCACGTTCTGCTACCTGACGCAGAACGACTTCTCCCGCGGCCTGTTCCTGTTGCTCTTCCTCATCGGCGTTCCGCTGCTGCTGCTGGGACGCTTCGTCCGCCGCATGCTGCTGAACAACCTGCGCCGCCGCGGATACTTCCAGTCGCCGATCCTGGTCGCGGGCGCTGCGGTGTCCGTGGACGAGATCGCGGCCGTGCTGCGCCGTGAGCGGTGGCTGGGCTATCGCGTCGTCGGCGCCCTCACGCCGAACGACCTCACCGAGACGCCCGCCGGGGTGCCCGTGCTGGGACGCACCCACGACGTGGCCAACATCGTCCGCGGCACCGACATGTACGGCGTCGTGTTCACCGAGGGCGCGTTCCCCGAGGGCAGCTCCCACTTCCGTCGCACCGCGTGGCAGCTCGAGCAGATGGACATCGAGATGATGGTCGTCCCCGCGATGACCGACATCAGCGCCGAGCGGATCACGCCGCGTCCGATTGCCGGCCTGCCGCTCGTCATGATCGACCGTCCCCAGGCACAGCAGGCGGGCCGGTGGGTCAAGCGCCTCTTCGACATCCTGGGGTCCGCGCTCTTCCTGACCGTGGCGTCGCCCATCCTCGGGCTCGTCGCGCTCGCGGTGAAGCTGGAGGACGGCGGGCCAGTGCTGTTCAGCCAGGTGCGCGTGGGGCGCAACGGCGAGCTCTTCAACTGCCTCAAGATCCGTTCCATGGTGGTGGACGCCGAGGCGCGCAAGGCGGAGCTCATGAAGCAGAACCAAGGCGCCGGCGTCCTGTTCAAGATGGCCAAGGATCCGCGCATCACCCGCATCGGCAGCTTCATCCGCCGCTTCTCGATCGACGAGGTGCCGCAGTTCTGGAACGTCCTGCGCGGCGACATGAGCCTGGTCGGGCCGCGCCCCGCACTGCCCACCGAGGTCGCGCTGTACGACCGCGACACCAGCCGCCGGCTGGACGTGCGTCCCGGACTGACCGGTCTGTGGCAGGTCTCCGGCCGTTCGAACCTGTCGTGGGAGGAGACTGTTCGCCTCGACCTGTTCTACGTGGACAACTGGAGCATGATGCAGGACATGACGATCATGGCCCGCACCGCCAAGGCAGTCCTCGGCTCCAGCGGCGCCTACTGAGCCCCATCGTCGGTTCCGGCGCGCCAGCCCTCCTGACGGGAGAACCGTCACGCACCGCGCTCGTGGGGGGGTGGCGCGCCCGACACTCAACTTCCTGACGGGAGAGGACCGTCACGCACCTCGCCTGCGGTCAGAAAGCTGAGTGTCGGCGCAGGGCATCGCTGCCCGGCCCCTCACGCTCGCGCGGACTCCTCATCGATCGACAGGGTGGGCATGTTCGCCACGATCGGTGATCCGTCCGCGCGGACGCCGAGGTCGGAGCCGGTTGGCGCCGGGAACACCGGCCCCTGGCCGGCCAGGCTCACCCGCAAGGACGCTCCCGGTTCCACCTCGTGGGTCTCCCCCCTCACCCTCAGCTCCAAGGGCTCGTCGCCCTCCAGCTCGAACCCGATCTCGTGGGCAGTGAGGTCGACCCGCAACAACTGGCCGCGGACGCGCAGCGGGAATCGCAGCGCCTCCCACTCGTCCGGAAGGCGCGGGTCGAACGTCAGGCGTCCTGCCTGATCGCGCATCCCGGCGAATCCATGGACCAGCGCCGCCCACGTTCCCCCCGCTGCGGCGATGTGGACGCCGTCGACCACGTTGCCGTGCAGGTCGGCGAGGTCGACGAACAGGCTGGCCAGGAAGTACTTCAGGGCCAGATCCGGATACCCGACCTCGGCGGCCATGATCGCCTGGACGGCCGCCGACAGCGAGGAGTCCCCTGTCGTGATCGGGTCGTAGTAGTCGAAGTCCGCGCGCTTCTCCGCGGCGGTGAACTGGTCGCCCTGCAGGAAGAGGGCGAGCACCACGTCCGCCTGCTTGAGCACCTGGAATCGGTAGATCACCAGGGGATGGAAGTGCAGCAGGAGCGGGAGCTTGTCCTCCGGCGTGTTCCGGACGTCCCACAGCTCGCGGGTGAGGAAGTGCTCGTCCTGCGGATGAATGCCCTGGCGGTCATCGAAGGGGATCACCATGCCGTGGGCGCACGCCTCCCACTCCTCCACCTCCTCGTCGCGCAGCCCCAACCGCGAGACGAGCCGGGCGTGGGCGTCCGGGTCGGCGTCCGCCACCGCCCGGATCGCCGCCACGGCCGCCCGCAGGTTCGCCCGCGCCATGACGTTGGTGAACAGGTTGTTGTCGACGACGGTGGTGTACTCGTCCGGCCCGGTCACACCGTGAATGTGGAACGCCGAGCCCTCGTCACTCTCGCGCCAGAAGCCGAGATCGGCCCACATGCGCGCCGTCTCGACGAGCACCTCAGCCCCGTCGGTGCGCAGGAATTCGTCATCGCCGCTGGCCCCCACGTAGGTGGTGATGGCGTAGGCCACGTCCGCGTTGATGTGATACTGCGCCGTGCCGGCGGCGTAGTAGGCGGACGCCTCCTCGCCGTTGATCGTCCGCCACGGGAACAGGGCGCCCCGCTGGTTGAGCTCGCGCGCCCGCCGCCGCGCGGCGTCCAGCAGCCCCACCCGGAACCGCAGGGCGTTCCGCGCCAGCCGAGGATTCGTGTGCGCGAGGAACGGAACGACGTACACGTCGGTGTCCCAGAACGAGTGACCCTCGTACCCGTCGCCGGTGAGGCCCTTGGCCGCGATGCCGAGCTGATCGGTACGGGCGGACGCCTGCGCGAGCTGGAACAGGCACCACCGGATGGCCTGCTGGACGGCCGGCTGCCCCGGCACCTCGACGTCGGAGTGCTCCCAGAAATCATCGAACCATGCGCGCTGACCCGCGACATAGGAGTCGACGCCGCGCTCGCGCACCCGATCGAGCGTGCGGCGGCACCGGTCGAACAGCTCACGAACGGGCGCCACCCGCGAGGTGTGATAGGTCACGGCCTTCGTCACCGTGATCGGACGCCCCTCGCGCGCGTCCACGCGGTACACCCGCTTACCGACGTCGGGTTCGGTGGCGATGAGGGCCTCGTACTCGTCGTCGGTCTCGATCGTGTGGTCGGCACCCACCGCCAGCGTCATCGAGGAATTCGCCGTCCGGAATCCCAGCAGCAGACGACGTTCGCTGTGCCAGTGGTTCTCGGGACGCAGCACCTTGCCGTTGGAACTGGCCCGCCGCGGATCGGTCATCCCGTTGCCGTGCCCGGTGGGGTCAAGTTCGGTCCGGCCGCCTTGGCGGTTGAGCACCTGCGAGCTGATGACCACGGGCGCATCGCCGCTGAGCATCGTGACCTGCAGCGACATCACGGCCAGGTGCCGATCGGTCATGGAGACCATGCGCTCGGCGACGATCCGGACCAGCTTGCCGGCCGGCGTCCGCCACACGATGGAGCGCCGGAGCAGACCGGCGCGGAAATCCAGCTCCCGCTCGTAGCTCTCCAGCTCGGCCGTGGACAGCACCAGCGGCTCGTCGTCGACGTACAGCTTCATGACGGTCGAGTCGGGGACGTTGACGATGGTCTGGCCCGTGCGGGCGAAGCCGAAGGCGTTCTCGGCGTGCCGGATCGGCCAGGTCTCATGGAAGCCGTTGACGAAGGTGCCGTGCGTGTGCGCGTCCCGGCCCTCGACGGGGGTGGCACGCATGCCGAGGTACCCGTTCGCGACGGCGAACACGGTCTCCGACCAGCCCAGATGGTCCTTGTCAGCGTGGTAGTCGCACTCGACGAGGCGCCATGGATCGACGGGAAACCGACTGCGGTCGAGCGGGTCGGCGTCGACGGTCCGGCGGCTCATGCGCGAGACTCGCGTGCCGGGCCGGCGCCACCGGCCGATCTCACGACGTCCGCGCGGTCCACGAGATCCGCAAGGTCGGCCACCACGAGGTCGGCACCGGCCGCGCGCAGGGCGTCCGTCCCGGCGCCACGGTCCACACCGATGACGCGTCCGAAGTCGCCGGCCCGGCCGGCGGCGACGCCCGAGACGGCGTCCTCGATCACGACCGAGGTGGCGGCGGTCGCGCCCACCTCGGCGGCGGCGGCCAAGAAGGTATCAGGGGCGGGCTTGCCCGGCAGCCCACGCTCGCCGGCGACGACCCCGTCCATCACGAACACGAACCGATCCGCGAGCCCGGCGGCGGCCAGGACGGCCTCCGCGTTGCGGGAGGACGACACCACCGCGAGCGGCAGGTCGAGCCCCGCCAGTGAGTCGAGGAGGACGACGGTCCCCGGGTACGCCTCGATGCCGTCGCGGGCGAGGATCGCGTCGAACAGCGCCTGCTTGGCATTGCCGAGGCCGTGGACGGTCATCGCGTCGGGCGGATCGTCGGGCGCGCCCTCGGGCAGGCTCACGCCTCGGCTGGCGAGGAAGGAGCGGACGCCGTCGTAGCGCGGTTTGCCGTCCACCTCGGAGAAATAATCGGCCTCGGTGTAGGGCTGCGGGAGGCCGTATTCGCGACCGAAGGCCCCGAACATCTCGGCCCAGGCGCGGCGGTGCAGGTCGGTGGTCGGGGTGAGGACCCCGTCAAGATCAAAGAGGGCTGCGTCCCAGTGTTCCCAGTCCATGGAGCCCACGCTACCGGGCGAGGCATGGGACGCGGTGGGCTCGGCCGGTCGCCACCGCCGCCCGGGGCGACCCGCGGCGGGCGCCCTCACACCGGCTCACCGGCCGGGGGCTGCGGCCAGCAGAGCGGCGAAGGGCCCGTCGGCGGACGCGAGCGCGGCCCAGGTGCCACGCTCGACGACGCGGCCGGCCTCCAACACCACGATCTCGTCCGCGCGCCGCAGTACCTCGAGGCGGTGCGCGATGAGGAGCGTTCCGCCCCGTCGGCCCCGCAGCCCCTCCACGATGGCCGCCTGACGGGGGGCGTCGAGCTGGCTGGTCGCCTCGTCGAGCACCAGGAGGGCGTCGTCGCCGGCGCGCAGCAGGGCCCGCGCGAGCGCGAGGCGTTGCCGCTCGCCGCCCGACAGGGACGCCCCCCGCTGGGCGACCGGCGCGTCGAGGCCGTCGGGGAGGCGTTCCACCACCTCGGCGAAGCCGGAACGCCGCAGCGCGTCAACGATCGCCGCCTCATCGGCGCCCGGTGCGCCCAGCAGCAGGTTTTCGCGCAGGCTGCCGGTCAGCAGGAACGGATCCGCGTCCGCCACGACGACCCTTTGCCACAACTGCCCCAGCGGCTGGTCGGCCACGCCGACCCCGCCCACTTGGACGGCCCCCGCGTCGGCGTCCAGGTGGCGCTGCAGGAGCCGTTTGAGGGTCGACTTGCCCGAGCCCGTCACGCCGCACACCCCCACGACCGCGCCCGGCGGAATGTCCAGCGACACCTCGCTCACGCCGGCGTCGCCGCGACCCGGATAGGTGTGCGAGGCGTCCGTGAGGACGGCCCCCGTGGGCTCGCCGGTGGGCTCCCTGCCGGGCTCGCCCTCGCCGTCCGCCACGGCGGCGTCGGGGACTGCGGGCGTCCCGGCAGCAAGCGCGCGGACGCGGCGCGTGGCCTCAAGCCCGGCCGGGAGCGAGGCGGCGAAGCGTTCGAGGGAGTCGAAGGCGCCGGCGGTCCCGGCGACCAGGACGACCGCAGCCAGCAGCCCCGGCAGCCGTTCATCCGCCCCGCCCCCGGACGCCAGCCCAGCGGCGAGCACAGCGATCGTCCCGCCCCAGACGCGCGCGGTGCTGACGCAATGCCGCACCCCGGCGCGCAGCCCGGAACGGCGCAGGGCCCCGGCCAACCGGCCATCGAGCGTGCCGAGACGGGCGAGCCAGCCGGCCCGGGCGCCGAGGACCGCGATCTCCTCACGGCAGCGGATGCCGTCGGCGACCTCCTGGGCCACGTCGGCACGAACGTCCGCGACGGCACCCGCCGCGTTCCTTCCGACCGTCGCGCCGATCAGCGGCACGAGGAGGCCGACGAGCAGCACGAGCGCAAGCGTCCCCGCCACCGCCGGACCGGCGAGCAGCCCACCGGCCAGGACGGCCAGCGGCAGCACCAGCACCGACGCGACGACCGGCACGATCGTGTGCGCGAAGAACACCTCCACCCGGTCCACGTCGCGCTGCGCGGTGGTCATGACCCGCGCCCCGCCGACCTGCTCGGTGAGCGCCGGCGCCTGCGGAATGAGCCGATCCAGCAGCCACAGGCGCAGGTCGGCCAGCAGCCGGAAGGCCGCCAGGTGTCCGAGCAGCTGCTCGACGTAGCGCAGCCCCGCCCGGACCAACGCGAGCAGCGCGACGATCACGACCGTGCCCACCACACCCGGGCCGGCCGGCAGATCGGACGCCAGCGCGCCCAGCACCCACGCGGGCAGGGCCAACAGCGTGGCACCCACGAGCAGCCCTGCCAGACGCGCGACGACCGAGGTCACCAGCAGACCCCGCACCGGCCGGGCCCACCCCAGCAGCCAGC
>JAKDIK010000122.1 GCA_030450535.1 Propionibacteriaceae bacterium | reverse complement strand
GGGTGAGTAACGGGACTTGAACCCGCGACCCCCTGGACCACAACCAGGTGCTCTACCAGCTGAGCTATACCCACCAAAGCTGCCGAGGCAGCGACGGTCATCCTAGCGTGCAGACCCGCCAGGGCGAAAATCAGGCCCCGGCGTCCGCCTCGCGGCCCGCACCCGTCAGCGCCGCCTGATGCTTGGCCGCCAGTTCCCTCAGGTCGGACGCCTCGGGTCCCGGTGGGGCCACGAACACCGCGTCCCGGTAGTACCGCAATTCCTCGATGGACTCCATGATGTCGGCCAAAGCCCGATGGTTGCCGGTCTTGGCGGGGGAGTTGTAGAACGCCCGCGGGTACCAACGTCGCGCGAGCTCCTTGATCGTGCTGACGTCGACGTTGCGGTAGTGGACGTGTCCCTCGAGTTCGGGCATGTCGCGGGCGAGGAACATCCGGTCGGTGCCAATCGTGTTGCCCGCCAACGGCGCCTTCCGGACGGCCGGGACGTGCTCCCGTACGTAGGCCAACACCTGCGCCTCGGCGTCCGCCATCGTGGTGCCGCCGCCGAGGGCGTCCAACAGCCCCGACTTCGTGTGCATCTCTCGCACGAAGTCGCCCATGGCCTCGAGCGCGGCGTCCGTGGGTTTGATGAGGACGTCGACGCCGTCGCCCAGCACGTTCAACTCGCCATCGGTCACCAGGACGGCCACCTCGATCAGCGCGTCAACGGCCAGGTCGAGGCCGGTCATCTCACAGTCGATCCACACCAGACGGTCAGTCACACGCACACTCTAGGCGCGTGGGCCGGATAGTCTGGACGCGTACGCCCCACGACCACTCGGCAGGAGCATCCCCATGGACTCAGCATCGCTCTCCGGTCTTCTCGACGAGGCGCCCGCACAACGGGAGAATCTGCGCGAGTTCATCGACAAGCTGGTCAACCAGGGCTACACGGTCGGTGAGCCGGAGGGGCCCGACCCCGAGCTCATCGATCCGGGCGGCCGCGCCGTCGAGACCTGGCGGCAGGACTACCCCTACGACAAGCTGCTGAGCCGCGACGAGTACGAGTCGGAGAAATACCTGCTGCAGGTCGAGTTGCTGAAGCTCCAGTACTGGAGCCAGGACCACGGCCACCGCCACATCATCGTCTTCGAGGGCCGGGACGCCGCAGGCAAGGGTGGCACCATCAAGCGCTTCACCGAGCACCTCAACCCCCGGGCCGCCCGCGTCGTGGCGCTCAACAAGCCCACGTCGACCGAGGTCGGCCAGTGGTATTTCCAGCGCTATATTCAGCACTTCCCCACCTCGGGCGAGATCGTCATGTTCGACCGCTCCTGGTACAACCGGGCCGGCGTCGAGCGCGTCATGGGCTTCTGCTCGGACGAGCAGTACGAGATCTTCATGCGCCAGACGCCGGAGTTCGAGCGCATGATCATCGAGTCCGGGATCCACCTGACGAAGTTCTGGTTCTCGGTGACCCAGCGCGAGCAGCGGACGCGCTTCGCGATTCGCCAGATCGATCCCGTGCGCCGCTGGAAGCTCTCCCCGATGGATCTCGAATCCCTCGACAAGTGGGAGGCCTACACGGCCGCCAAGGAGGCCATGTTCGAGCGCACGGACACCGACCATGCGCCGTGGACGACGATCCGCAGCAACGACAAGAAGCGCGGACGCCTCAACGCGATGCGCGCGTTTCTCAACCAGTTCGACTACGAGGGCCGCGACAACTCGGTGGTCTACGACCCCGATCCGCTCATCGTGTCACGGGGACGCGACACGGTCGGCGACTGATCGCAGCCGCTGCGGGCTACCCCAGAACCACAGCCAGGCGCCGCCCACCCAGCCGAGCACCCCGACGGTCACACACGCCCACGCGAGCGGAGCCACCGCTGTGATGGCGGCGATCGCCAGCGGCCCCAGCGCCTGCCCCAGACCGGTCGTGAGCCGCCAGCCGGCCAGGAAGTGGTGGCGTCCGTTGGCGGGGGAGGCGTCCGAGCCGAGCGTCATGACGACGCCGGAGCTGATGCCGTTGCCGAGCCCGAGCGACACCGCGACCGCGCCCAGTCCGACGATCGTGGACGCGACCGGCAGCAGCCCAAAGCACGTGCCCATGATCACCATGGACGGGACGGCCACGGCGCGGCGTCCGAGCCGGTCCATGATGGAGCCGCCCACATAGAACAAGGTGAGGTCCACCGCCGAGCTGGCGGCGAAGATGAGGCTGGTCTGGGCGGCGTCCAGCCCGATCTGGGCCGCCCAGAGGGGCAGCAGTGAGTCGCGGGAGGCGCGCACCAGCATGAGCGCGGCGGCGCCGAGCCCGATGGTGAGGAAGGTGCGGGCATGCTGGCGCAGCACGGTGCCCATCCCGAGCGGGGCGGACGCCGACGCCGGGGTCGCCGGGAGGTCGGGAAGCAGGGCGCTGATGGCCGCCGCGCCCAGCGCCGTCGCGATGGCCAGCCAGTAGGCGGCCCGCATGTCGTACACCGAGACGATGGCGGCGCCGGCGAGCGGTCCGAGGAACGTTCCGATGCGGAAGACGCCGCCCAGGGTCGAGAGGGCGCGGGCCCGGTAGCGGAACGGCACGAACACCGTGAGGAACGACTGCCGGGCGATCATCAGCACCGCCCCCGACACGCCCAGGGTGAACACCGCCGCCCCCAGCACCCACAGCTGCGTGGCCAGCGCGGCGAGAAGCATGCACGCGGCATCGACCACCAGTGAGCCGACCAACGCCTTGCGCTCCCCGAACCGCCCGGCCACCATGCCCGCAGGCAGCGCCCCCACGAGGCCGCCCACGCTGACGAGGGCCACGATGAATGCCGCCTGGGCGGTCGTGGCGCCGAGGTCGTGCGCCGTCAGGGCCAGCAGGGGAGTGACCGCGCTGAATCCGACGAATGACAGGGCCGTTGGCAGGTAGATGGAGACGCCCAGCCGGCGCCACTGGTCGGGGGCGAGCTGATCGGCCGGGGTCACCGGGTCAGGATAGGACTCCCGGGGGCGGTCCGACGATACTGGACGTCATGGCCCGCATCGAACCCCGCGACATGACCCACGACGAGTTCCCCGAGTCGACCGCGTCCAGCCCCTCCATGCGCGTGATCGAGGCGGACGGGACGCCCCGGTACGGTTACCCGCGCCTCGGCATCGAGTATGCCCACCGTTCCGGGCGCACGCTGCGCCTCCACATCATCCTCCCCCCGATGCCCGACGCGCTCGAGGGGCCGGGGGACGCTGTGTTTCCCACCATCGCCTTCGTTCAGGGCTCGGCCTGGAGGGAGCAGGATTTGGGGGCCAGCCTCGCCCGGCTGGCCGAGTTCGGACGCCGCGGGTACGTGATCGCCATCGTGGAGTACCGGCCCTCCGACGTGGCGCCCTTCCCCGCCCAGGTCGAGGACGCCGCGGCAGCCGTCAGCTTCCTCCGCGACCACGCGTCGGAATATCACGTCGATCCCGACAACATCGTGATGTGGGGGGACTCCTCGGGAGGGCACACCACGCTCATGACGCTCGTGGGCCCCGATCTTGGCCTCCGGGCCTTCGTCGACTACTACGGGCCCACCGACATCGGCGCCATGAACGACGAGCCATCGATCATGGATCATGCGGGTCCCGACAGCCCCGAGGGCATGCTCATCGGAGGTGTCGACGTGCCGGGCCACCCCGACCTCGTCGCGCCCACCGTGGTCATGAACCACATTCCCCCTGCCGCCACACGGCACCTGGCGCCGCTGTTGATCGTCCATGGCAGCAAGGACCGCCTGGTCCCGTTCGGACAATCGGTGCTGCTCAACGACGCGCTCGTCGCCGCCGAGCAGGACGTCACCTTCTATCAGCTCCGCGGCGCCGACCACGGCGGGCATGCGTTCTGGGCGCCGCCGGTGCTCGATCTCGTCGACGCGTTCCTGCGCGCGCACCTGCGCTGAGCGACCCGTAGAATCGTGTCCGGGCCCCCGTAGCTCAGGGGATAGAGCAGCGGCCTTCTAATCCGTCGGGCGGAGGTTCGAATCCTCCCGGGGGCGCCAGCAGAATCGTCCGAGGGGGCGGCTACCCTAGTGCGCATGTCCACGGAAGCGATCGAGGCACTCGGACGCCGGCGCAACGGCATCCCGGCCGCCCCCGAAGCCGCCGGACGCGACCAGCGCCACTGGGCGACCCGCGTCCTGCGCTCGCCGTGGACGTGGATCGTGCTCGCCGCGACCCTGCTGTTCGCCGGTTGCCTGACTTGGATGTACGTCACCGCCACCGCGACCACCGAGGTCGAGGGCGGCACGGTGCAGGGCATCAACCTCTCGGCCATCCGCCGCAGCGCGGGGCTCGCACTGCCCACCCTCGGCGTCTGGGTCGTCCTGTTCATCTGGCTCGACCGCTTCCGACCCATGCGGCTGGCCCTGTGGTATCTGGCGCTCGGGTGGGGCGCCTGCGTCTCCACTGCGGCGTCCATGGTCATCAACACGTGGGCTGCGGAGCACATGGCCATCCAAGGCAACGGGGACCCGGCGTCCGGAGCGCGGGCCGCGGTGTTCAGCGCGCCCTTCGCCGAGGAGGCCACCAAGGCCACCGTGCTGTTCCTCATCGCCATCGCGCTGCGCTACCGCGTGGTCAGCAAGCTGCAGGCCGTGGCGCTGGCTGGCCTGTCGGCTGCGGGCTTCGCCTACGTCGAGAACATCCTCTACTTCAGCCGCGTCATCGTCTACGCCTCCCAGACCATCGAGGCCGGCGACCCCGAGCAGGCTCTCAGCCAGATGGTGTTCCTGCGCGGTGTCCTGACGGCGTTCGGGCATCCGCTGTTCACGTTCTTCACCGCTTTTGGCCTCATCGTCGGGCTGCGGGCCAGGAGCAAGGTCGTCCGCATCATCGCGCCGGTGGCCGGCTTCCTCGTGGCGGCGCTCGGCCACATGGTCTTCAACTTCCTCGCCAGCACCGGCATGGATTCCACCTACATGGCCATCATCGGCTGGCTCGTCACGCTCGGCATCGTCGTCCACCTCGTCCGTACCATCCTCGGCGAGGGACGCCGCCACCGCGACCGTCTCGGCGACTACGTGATGCTCGGTTGGCTGCCCGAATCCGACATCCGCGCCTTCTCACGGTTGCGGACGCGGTGGGCGTCCGTGCTCATTTCGCTCACCCACGGCTGGCGCTCCTTCCTCGCGACCGTGGGCATGCAGCGCGCCCTCAGCGAGCTCGCCTACCTCCGCGACGCCCAGGTGCGCGGCATCGTCGACGCCGGGGGGCGCCCCCGCGAGCGCGAGCTCATCGATCGCGCCCACGCGCTGCGCTCGCGGGCGATCACCGATCCCCGCACCCAGAAGGTGCAGGTGCCCCAGCTGCCCGAATCGGTGCGGCGGCTCCTGCGGCGACGCGCCGCCGCGTCACCTGCCAAGGTGCCTGCCACCAGCGGTGCAGCACCGGTAGGCTCACCGCAGTATTCCCCCGTCGACCCGCGATGGGGGCCTCCGAAAGGCTGACGCCGCATGAGCATCGCCGCCCTCACCGAGGCGCTCGACCACCTGCGTGGCGCGTTGGCGGACGTCCGCCTGCCGCTGGGGCTTCCGGGGGCCTCGGACGCCGCGGGCTCGGCCCGCGGGATGGTCACCCAGCTCGACGACTACATCCTGCCGCGCCTCGCGACGCTCGACGCGCCGCTGCTCTGCGTCATCGGCGGCTCGACCGGCGCCGGCAAGTCGACGCTGGTGAACTCGCTGGTCGGACGCGTCGTGTCGCGCCCCGGCGTCATCCGCCCCACCACCCGCTCACCCGTCCTGGTGCACCACCCCGACGACGTCGCGTCGTTCTCCTCCGAGCGCATCCTCCCCGGACTGGGCCGCTCCTTCGAGCAGGTCAACGACACCTCCACGCTCCAACTCGTCGCCGAGCCGACGCTCCCGCGCGGGCTCGCCCTCTTGGATGCCCCCGACATCGACTCCGTGGTGCATGAGAACCGCGCGCTCGCCGCGCAACTGCTCTCGGCGGCAGACCTCTGGCTGTTCGTCACCTCGGCCGCCCGCTACGCCGACGCGGTCCCGTGGGAGTACCTCCGCTCGGCCGCCGAGCGCGCCGCCGCCGTGGCCGTCGTCCTCGACCGCGTCCCGCCCGCCGCGATGGCCGACGTGCCGCCCCACCTGGGACGGTTGATGACCGAGCGCGGGCTGGCGCGCTCGCCCCTGTTCGCCGTCCCGGAGACGGCCGTGGACGACCAAGGCCTGCTGCCGGACGCCGCCGTCTCCCCGATCCGCGGGTGGCTCGCCGCGCTGGCCGCCGATCAGGCGTCCCGGCAGGCCGTCGTCCTGCAGACCCTCGACGGCGCGATCAACGCCCTGGCGGTGAAGGGTCCGCAGGTGGCCTCCGCCGTCGACGACCAGGTGGTTGCGCTCAAGCAGCTGCGGACCGACGCCGACGCCTCCTTCGTGGAGGCCGAGCGCACCATCGGCGTCCAGACCGCCGACGGCACGCTGCTCCGCGGCGAGGTGCTCTCGCGCTGGCAGGACTTCGTGGGCACCGGTGAGTTCATGCGGGCCGTGGAACAGAAGATCGGATGGTTCCGCGATCAGATCGTCGCCGCCGTCAAGGGCGAGCCCAAGCAGGCGTCCGAGGTGAAACTGGCCGTCGAGTCGGGGCTGGAGGCGTTGGTGCTCGAGGAGGGGGCCGCAGCCGCCGAGCGCGCCGAGGCCGCGTGGAACGCCAACCCCGCCGGCCGCGAGGTGCTGGCCCGCACCCGCCACGACCTGGCGCGGCCGTCGGAGGAGTTTCCCGGAGCCGTGTCGCGTGCGATCCGCGACTGGCAGGGCGACGTGCTGGAGCTGGTCAGCGACCTGGGGGCCACCAAGCGCTCGACGGCGCGCTACCTCGCCCTCGGCGTGAACGGCATCGGCGTCGCCCTGATGATCGTCGTGTTCAGCCAGACTGCCGGGCTCACGGGGGCCGAGGTCGGCATCGCGGGCGGCACCGCGCTGCTCGCGCAGCGGCTGCTCGAGGCGGTCTTCGGTGAGGACGCCGTCCGCCGCCTCACCAAGCAGGCCAAGCAGCAGTTGGACGCCCGCATCGCGACGGCGCTGAAGGCCGAGCTGCTCCGCTACCACGCCGCGCTCGCCGAGACCGGCGCCGATGGGACGCAGGCGGACGCCGTCCGCGCAGCGGTCGACCGGCTCGCGGCGACCCGCGGCGGCGCGCTCACGACGATCGAGGCCGCCCCCCGGCGGGCCGTGGATGCCGCGGACGCGGTCCCGGCGATCGAGGCTCCCACTTACGAGGGCAACGTGCTCGAGGCGCCCGCCCTCGAGGACGTGGAGGGCTACCGCGTGGAGGTGGACCGTGGCTGAGAAGCCAACCCTGGCGAGTCGGCTGACCGCGCTCGGCGAGGCCGCCGAGCTGAGCCGCGGGCGGGCGTCCGCCGAGATCGTGGACGCCTCACTGGCCGTCACCGCTCGCGCCGGGCAGCGGCTGGCGATCGCCGGCGACCACACGGTGGTCGCGCTGGCGGGGGCCACCGGGTCGGGCAAGTCGAGCACGTTCAACGCGCTGTCGGGCACCGAGCTCGCCACCACCGGCGTCCGGCGGCCCACGACGTCGGAGGCCATGGCGGTCGCCTGGGGCACCGAGCAGCCGG
>JAKDIK010000121.1 GCA_030450535.1 Propionibacteriaceae bacterium | reverse complement strand
ACCCGAAACCCAACGACGCAAACCCAACGACCCGAACGGAAAGGGCATCACATGGCCACGACATTCCCCGACGGTTTCCTCTGGGGCGGCGCGGTCGCCGCCAACCAGTTGGAGGGCGCCTACCTGGCCGATGGCAAGCTGCCGTCCATCCAGGACGTCATGCCGCACGGCATCACCACGCCGCCCACCGACGAGCCGACGCCGGACAACCTCAAACTCGAGGGCATCGACTTCTACCACCGCTACGAGACCGACCTCGATCTGTTCGCCGAGATGGGCTTCACCGTCTTCCGGTTCTCGATCGCGTGGAGTCGCATCTTCCCGCGCGGCGACGAGGAGACGCCGAATGAGGGCGGGCTGGAGTTCTACGACCGGCTCATTGACGCCACCATCGCCCGGGGCATGACACCGCTGGTGACCCTGAGCCACTACGAGACGCCGCTGCACCTGGCGAAGACCTACGACGGTTGGGTCGACCGCCGCCTCATCGGCTTCTACGAGAGATTCGCGCGGGTCTGCTTCGAGCGCTTCGGCGACCGCGTCACGTACTGGCTGACGTTCAACGAGATCAACGCGGTGCTGCACGAGCCGCTGCTCTCGGGCGGCATCTGGACGCCCAAGGCGGAGCTGTCGAGCAAGGACCTCTACCAGGCGATCCACCACGAACTCGTGGCGTCGGCGTCCGCGACCCGCATCGCGCACGAGATCGACCCCTCGTTGCAGGTGGGTTGCATGGTCATCGCCATGCCCACCTATCCGCTCACGCCCGACCCGGCCGACGTGTGGGAGGCGAAGGCGACCGAGCGCTCCAACTACGCCTTCGCCGACGTGCACTGCCGCGGCGCATACCCCGGCTACTTCCTGCGCACCCTGCGGGAGGCGGGCGTCGAGCTCGACATCACCGACGCCGACCGCGAAACGCTGCAGCACACCGTCGACTTCGTGTCCTTCAGCTACTACATGAGCATCTGCGCGACGGCCGACCCCCAGAAGCAGACCCAGGGCGAGGGCAACATCATGGGCGGCGTGCCCAACCCGACGCTACCGGCGTCCGAGTGGGGCTGGCAGATCGACCCGGTGGGCCTGCGCGTCGTCCTCAACGACTACTGGGATCGATGGGGCAAGCCGCTGTTCATCGTCGAGAACGGGCTGGGGGCCAAGGACGTCCTGGTCGAGGTGGACGGCGTGCAGACCGTCGAGGACGACTACCGCATCGATTACCTGCGCGCCCATCTGCGTCAGGTCGGCGAGGCGCTCGAGGACGGGGTGAATCTGCTCGGCTACACGTGGTGGGGGCCGATCGACGTGGTCAGCGCCTCGACCGCGCAGATGAGCAAGCGGTACGGGTTCATCTACGTCGACCGCAACGACGACGGGTCGGGCACGCTGGAGCGATACCGGAAGAAGTCGTTCGATGCCTACGCCGAGATCATCGCGTCGAACGGCGGGACGCTGGCCTGAGCCGTCCGCGCACGGGGCCGGTGCGAGAGGGGATCCGTCACGGCGAACCTCGCTGAACGCAGGAGCGGCCCTCGAATGAATTCATCGTGAACTGAAAGTTAAACTCTCAACCGGACGTCCAGAATCGTGCGATCGCGGTTCAATTCGGCGCCGATGATGGGACATAGTGGGGGCGTCGCAATTCTGCGTCAGATCCCCCTTCGATGTCCGGGAGTCGATGATGTCGTTCCGCGCGCTCGCACCAGCGCTCGCCCTAGCCGTCGCCCTCACCGGCGCCGTGCCGATCCTCGTCGCCGCGCCAGCGGCGGCTGCCGCACCCGCAGTGTCGACGGAGGCCGTCCCCCTGACGACCACCGTGGCCGCCGAGGACGCCGACCTGCCGGAGCAGGTCGTGGCCGAGGTCATTGCCGAGCCGGAGGTCGTCGTCGAGACGGCCACCCAGCCGCTGGCCGAGGAGGTGGCCGTCGCGGCGGTCGTTCTCCCCACCGGCACCGATCCCGCCTCGGTGTGGGTGCGCAGTTCCGCGGACGGCCAGCCCACCGCGTGGGAGGAGGTGCAGATCGACCCGACCGACGACGGTGGGAACGGCACGGTCAGCACCGAACCCGTCATCCTCTCGGCGAAGGACTCGGTCGAGGTCGCCGCGGTCTCGGCCGACGGCGAACCGCTGGCCGCCCAGCTCGAGGTCTACTCCTCGACGGTCACGGCCGCCGACGCGACGGCGTCGTCCGCCGCCAGCAGCGTCGCCTGGGACAACCCCCGCATCCTCAGCCGCGCCGCCTGGGGTGCCAACGAGTCGCTCGTCCGCTACGGGTACAGCCGCGGCGTGGTGACCGGCGCGATGATCCACCACACCGCGGGCACCAACGACTACACCCAGGCGCAGGTGCCGGCCATTCTTCGCTCGATCCAGGCCTTCCACGTGAACGGACGCGGCTGGAACGACATGGCCTACAACGTGCTGGTCGACAAGTTCGGCCGCGCCTGGGAGGGTCGCGGCGGCGGCGTCAACCAGCCGATCGCGGGCGGCCACGCGTGGGGAGTCACCAACTCGCGCGTGTTCGGCATCTCGCTCATGGGGAACTACGAGACGGCCACGCCCTCGTCGACCATGCTCGAAACGATGAATCAGGTCATCGCCTGGAAGCTCCAGATGCACAACGTGAACCCCTA
Organism: Propionibacteriaceae bacterium; assembly: GCA_030450535.1. Taxonomy (GTDB): domain Bacteria; phylum Actinomycetota; class Actinomycetes; order Propionibacteriales; family Propionibacteriaceae; genus Propioniciclava. The sequence goes on along the minus strand of JAKDIK010000121.1, from coordinate 4,963 downwards.
CGGCAGCACGTCGGGATCCGGCGGACAGGACGGCGGCTCAACCTGGTTGCCGGCGATCTCGGGGCACCGCGACGAGAACGCCACGTCCTGCCCCGGCCGCAACGTCTACTCGCGCATGGGGACGATCCGGTCGCGCGTCCAGACGCTGATGAACACCGTGCGGTACCCGCGGTTCCGCGATGTGCCGATCGGGTTGCAGTTCGAACCCGAGATCCGGTGGATGGCCACGCGGGGCATCTCCACCGGCTGGTCCGACGGCACCTACCGGCCCTGGCAGCCCGTGACCCGCGATGCGATGGCGGCGTTCCTCTACCGGATGGCCGGCTCCCCCGCCTTCACGCCTCCGGCGACGTCACCCTTCCGGGACATCACCCCGTCCGACCAGTACTACAAGGAGATCACCTGGCTCGCGGCCCGCGGCGTCACGCAGGGGTATCCGGACGGCACCTTCCGGCCGCTCGCATCGACCAACCGGGACGCGATGGCGGCCTACCTGTACCGGATGTACAACCGACCGTCGTCCTCGGCCGCCGCGGCCTACACCGACATCGCCCGGAACAACCAGTTCTACCGCGAGATCGCGTGGCTGACTTCGACAGGCATCACGACCGGCTACCCCGACGGCAGCTTCCGACCCGTCGATGCCGTCAACCGCGACGCCATGGCCGCGTTCATGCAGCGTGCCGTCACCAAACTCGGGACGCCCAGCCCGCGCGGTTGAGACCCCCGGGTCGGCGGAGCAGGCTGGATCCCAGCCCCCGCCGACCCGCGGAGCTCCACCCGGACGCCCCGCGGCTCAGCCTGCGGCCGCGTCCCGCGCCGCGCCGAAGGCGGCCACGCACGCGCGAACGTCCGCCTCGGAGTGGGCCGCCGACAGTTGGACTCGAATCCGCGCCTTGCCCCGCGGCACGACGGGGAAGCTGAACGGGATCACGTAGACCCCGGAAGAGCGCAGCATGTGATCGGCGATCGTGCCGGCCAACCGCGCGCCGTCCTCGCCGGGGAACATCACCGGCGTGATGGGGTGCGGCGGCACGTCCGTGGGTCGGACCACTGCGCTGTCCGCCCCGCCGCCGAAGGGATCGAGGTCGAACCCCTCGGCCGCCATGAGCTCGCGGAACAGCTCGGTGTTCGCGATCAGGCGCGCGCGGGCGTCCGCCGAACCCTCGATCAGGGCGAGCGCGGCCAGCGAGCCGGCCACCACGGTCGGCGCCACGGAGTTGCTGAAGAGGTAGGGACGCGCGCGCTGGCGCAATAGCTCGACGATCGGCGCGTGTCCGCTCACGTAGCCCCCGGACGCCCCGCCGAGCGCCTTGCCGAGGGTGCCGGTGAAGATGTCGATGCGATCGGCGACGCCGAACAGCTCGGGCGTGCCGCGTCCACCGGATCCGACGAAACCCACGGCGTGGGAGTCGTCCACGAGCACGAGCGCGTCGTGGGCGTCCGCGAGGTCGCAGATCTCGCGCAGGGGGGCGTACGCGCCGTCCATGGAGAAGACGCCGTCGGTGACGATGATGCGGAACCGGGCGGCCGCCGCGGCCTCCAGTTGGGCCGCCAGGTCGCCCATGTCGGCGTTGCGGTAGCGGAACCGTTGCGCCTTGCACAGCCGGATGCCGTCGATGAGGGAGGCGTGGTTGAGCTCGTCGGAGATGATGGCGTCCTCGGGCCCGAACAGTGCCTCGAACACGCCGCCGTTGGCGTCGAAGCAGCTCGAGAACAAGATGGTGTCGTCCGTGCCGAGGAACTCGCTGAGGCGGTTCTCCAGCGTGCGGTGCGGCGCCTGGGTGCCGCAGATGAACCGTACCGACGCCATGCCGAAGCCGTAGGCGTCCAGTCCACGGTGGGCGGCGGCGACGACGCTCGCCTCGTCCGCCAGGCCCAGATAGTTGTTGGCGCAGAAGTTGAGGACGCCGGCGTCCGCCGTGCTCACGCCGATCTCGGCGCCCTGCGGTGTCGTGATGACGCGCTCGCGCTTGGTGAGGCCCGCGGCCTCGATCTCGTCCAGCGTCTGGGCGAGGTGACGTTCGAAATCTCGATGCATGGCACTCCTTCGCGGTTGGCCCCACGGTAGCGGCCGGCCGCTGGCGTGGTGGATGGGTGGGGTCAGGGCAACACCGATCCACCCCGCGAGAGAGATGGGGTCGCCCGGTTCGCGCAGGGCGGCGTCAACTCCAGTCCATGATCACCTTGCCGCAGGCGCCCGAGCGGGCGGTGGCGAATGCCTCCTCCCAGTCCTCGGCGGCGAAGCGGTGGGTGATCACCGAACGGACGGAGTCCTTGAGCTGGGGCGACGTGGAGAGGATGGACGTCATCAGATACCACGTCTCGAACATCTCGCGACCGTAAATGCCCTTGATGGTGAGCATGTGGGTGATGATGCGGCCCCAGTTGACGGCGTAGTCGTTCGCCGGCAGCCCGAGCATGGCGATCTTGCCGCCGTGGTTCATGTTGGTGATCATCTCGGCGACGGCCGCGGGCGCGCCCGACATCTCCAGGCCGACATCGAAGCCCTCCCGCATGCCGAGTTGCGCCTGGGCATCCTTCAACCGGGTCCGGGCGGGATTCACGGTGAGGTCGGCACCGGCGGCCTGCGCGAGGGCGAGGCGGGTATCGGAGAGGTCGGTGACGACGACGTGACGGGCGCCGGCATGCTTGGCGATGGCGGTGGCCATGACGCCGATGGGGCCGGCGCCGGTGACGAGGACGTCCTCGCCGACGAGCGGCCACTGCAGCGTCGTGTGGGTGGCGTTGCCGAGGGGATCGAAGATGGCGCCGAGGTCGGGATCCACCCAGTCCGGGTGCTTCCAGACGTTCTCGACCGGCACCACCACGTAGTCGGCGAAGGCACCGTCGGTGTTGACGCCCAGCCCGACCGTCCGAATGCACTGGTGGCGGCGTCCGGCCCGACAGTTGCGGCAGTAGCCGCACACGATGTGCCCCTCGCCGGAGACCTTGTCGCCCTCTTGGAGTTCCTTGACCTCGCGGCCCACCTCGACGATCTCGCCGTAGAACTCGTGCCCGATCGTCTGGGGCAGGTTCATCATGGACGCCGCCCAGTCGTCCCACTGCTGCAGGTGCAGGTCGGTGCCGCACAGCCCCGCCCGGAGCACGCGGATCTTCACCTCCCAATCGCCCGCCGCGGGCTCGGGTCGATCCACCAGTTGAAGCCCCGGTCCGGGCTGCATCTTCGCCAGCGCACGCATGACGCCATCCTGTCAGGTCCGTCGGGGCCGGCGTCACGCGCCAGCCCCTCACCCTGACTGGCCCTCGAGGGCGGCTCGCGACAAAAAGCCGACACTCAACGCGCGATCGTGCGGAACGTTGCCAGTCCCACTGATCTTCGTCGGTTTCGAGTGCAGCCGAATCGTCAGAACAGCAGGTAGCCCATCACGGCCGCGAGGAGTGCGCTGAAGACCAAGGAGGCGATCGCGCTGCCCCGACGCCGCTCCGGCAGGGTCGGCGCGCCCACGGCCCGGAGGATCGCCAGCACGATGACGCCGGTCAGCGCGCCGATGACGGCGCCGAGGACCCAGCCGGGCAGCCAGTGCCACGGACCCAGGAGCACGGCCAGGGCGATGCCGAGGGCGGCGTCGATGAGGGTGGCGCCCAGGCTGATCCTGCTGGCGGGCCGGGTCAGACCGAAGGCGGCCCCGAGCAGGACGAAGGCGGCCACGCCGGCTCCGATGAGGCCGAGGAGACCCACGGAGGTCGAAACCCGGTCCGATGCCCCGCGTGCCAGTTGGTAGCCAATCATGCCCCCGGAGGCATCGTCCGTAGCGGCGAGCGAGAGGGCGGCGCGGCCGCCGTCCGCATCGAGGGCGAGGATGGTGCGCGTGCCGCCGGTGCCACCAGTGTGCCAGGTGAGGTCGCCGTCCGGAGCGTGATCGATGACCCAGGCCAATCCGTAGCTCTGCTCCTCGCCGTCGAGGATCGGCTGCACGGCCGCCATCCCCGGAGCCGTTTCGTCGAGGACGGCCTGGGCGAAGCGCGCGAGGTCGCGCGCCGTCGTTCGGGTGGAGCTGCCGGTCGGCGCGAAACCCTCGCCCGTCCACGGCTGGGCGATCCGGCCGTTGGCCCAACGCGACGTGGCCAGACCGGCCGGCTCGGCATCGTCGCGGCCGATGATGTCGGTGTCGGTGAGGCCGAGCGGCGCGAACAGCCGCTGCTCCGCCAGCTCCGACCACGTCGGGACGCCGGCCGCGCGGGCCTGCGCGATACCGAGCAGCGCCACGCCGAAGTTGGAGTACTCCCGCTCCCCCGCCCCGTCGAGGGCGGCGGTGCGGGCGGCCTCGGTGACGTCCTCGGGCGTCCAGTCCCGGTACGGGTCAACGGGGGCCAGCGCGGAACCGAACTGCCCCATGCCATCCGGAAGGCGCGGCAGACCGCTGGTGTGGGTGCTGAGCTGGACCAGGGTCACGCTGCCGGCCGCGGTTCCCTCGAGTTCGGGCAGATGGGTGGCGAGGGTGTCGTCGAGGGCCAGCTCACCGCGCTCGACGCCATCGGCCAATAGGTGACCGGTAAAGGCCTTGGTGATCGAGCCGAGCTCGTACGGAGTGTCCGGACCGGGGACGCTGCCGTCGACGGCATACCCGAAGCCGGCAAAGGTGAAGTCATCACCGGTCACCCGGGCGACAGCGAGCGACGAGAACCCGCGCCCCTCGCCCGTCATGGCGCCCACGTCGGCGATCAGGGTCGGATCGCCCTCGGCGCGATCGCCGAGCCGCGGGTTGGGGCCCGCGAGCAGCGCGACCAGCGCACCGACCAGGGCGCATGCGGCCAGCGTGAGCCAGGTGACTCGCGGGCGGCTGATGCGGGGGCGCTCCGTGGTCGCGGCGCTGGTGTTGCTGGTGTTGCTGGCGGTGCTGGTGTTGCTGGTGTGGTGGGATTCGGTGGCCATGATCGTCCTCTCGCGAAGCGGTCAAGATGAACAGGATTCGTGCCGGGCCGCGAGGGTGCGGGCGGC
>JAKDIK010000120.1 GCA_030450535.1 Propionibacteriaceae bacterium | reverse complement strand
GGCGACCCGGCTCCCACGACACACCAGGAGAAACCATGAAGCAGGGCATCCACCCCGATTACGTCGAGACCCAGGTCACGTGCACCTGCGGCAACACGTTCACGACGCACAGCACGAAGCGCGACGGCGTGATTCGCGCCGAGGTGTGCGCCGCGTGCCACCCGTTCTACACGGGCAAGCAGAAGATCCTCGACACGGGCGGCCGTGTGGCCCGCTTCGAGAAGCGGTACGGCAACAAGAAGTAATCGACTTCGCGAGCGCCGGGTGGTGGGGGAGTCCCCGCCCCCCGGCGCTTTCGCGATCGGGCCCGGCACGTTTCGGGTGGCGGGAGGGGAAGCATGTTCGAGGCCGCAGCGGGGCTCGCCGAGGAGTACGCGAGCCTGGAGGCGCAGCTCGCCGAGCCGGCGACGCACGCCGATCTCGCCCTCGCGCGCCGGGTCGGGCGGCGCTACTTCGAACTCACCCCCATCATTCGGGCGCTCGCCGAACACGAACACCTCACCGCCGACCTCGCCGCGGCCCGCGAGCTGGCCGCCGAGGACGCCGCGTTCGCCGAGGAGGCCGACGCGCTGGCGTCCCGCCTGACGGAGGTGGAACAGCGTCTCGCCGCCCTACTGGCCCCGCGCGACCCCCATGACTCCGCGGACGCCCTGCTCGAGATCAAGTCCGGTGAGGGCGGTGAGGAGTCGGCGCTGTTCGCCGGCGACCTGTTCCGCATGTACGCCCGCTACGCCGAGAACCGCGGCTGGAAGGTGGAGGTTCTCGACGCCGTCGAGACCGACCTGGGTGGGTACAAGTCCCTCACCGTGGCGGTCAAGGCGCCGGGGGGCGCGGACGCCGACGCCCGGCCCTACGGCGTGCTGAAGTTCGAGGGCGGCGTCCACCGGGTCCAGCGCGTGCCGGTCACCGAGACCCAGGGCCGCGTCCACACCTCGGCCGCCGGCGTCCTCGTCATGCCCGACCTCATCGACGACACCGAGGTCGAGGTGGACCCCGACGACCTGCGCATCGACGTGTACCGCAGTTCCGGGAAGGGGGGACAGGGCGTCAACACGACCGATTCCGCGGTGCGGATCACGCACCTGCCGACGGGCGTCGTGGTCACCTGCCAGAACGAGCGCTCCCAGCTGCAGAACAAGGCGTCGGCGCTGCGCATTCTCCGCGCCCGGCTCGTGGCCCACGCCGAGGAGCAGGCAGCCGCGCAGGCGTCCGCGAGCCGCCGCTCGCAGGTCCGCACCGTCGATCGCAGCGAACGCGTCCGCACCTACAACTTCGGCGAGAACCGCATCGCCGACCACCGGGTCGGCTACAAGGCCTACAACCTCGACCAGGTGCTCGCCGGCGATCTGCAGTCCGTCCTCGACGCGCTGGCGGCGGCCGATCTGGCCGCGCGGCTCGGTGCCGACGGTGCCTGACGTGCGGCCCTCCGCGCTCGTGGCGCGTCTCGCCGCGACCCTCGGCTCGTCCGCCGAGGCGCGCACGCTCGTCGCGCACGTGCTGGGCTGCGAGCCGGCCCGCCTCCCGCTCGCTGAGGACCCCGGGCCGGACGCCGTCGCCGCGCTCGACGCGCTGGTGGCCCGGCGGCTCGCGGGGGAGCCCCTGCAGCATCTGACGGGCCGGACGTGGTTCCGGACGGTCGGCGTCGAGGTCGGCCCCGGCGTCTTCGTGCCGCGCCCCGAGACCGAGGTGATGACCGGCTGGGCGCTGGACCGGCTCGCCGAACTGCCCGCGGTGCCCCGCCCGCGTGTGGTCGAGCTGTGCACCGGTTCGGGTGCCATCAGCCTGGCGCTGCTCACCGAGCACCCCGGTCTCGACCTGCATGCGGTCGAGATCAGCGAGGACGCCGCCCCTTATCTGCGCCGCAACCTCGCCGGTACCGATGCCGCCATCGTGATCGCCGACATGGCCGACGCCCTGACCGACCTCGACGGCAGCGTCGACCTCGTCATCGCGAACCCGCCCTACGTGCCGCTGGCCCACTGGGCCGACGTGCCGGGCGACGTCCGCGACCACGACCCCCTCGTGGCCCTGGTCTCGGGGGAGGACGGTTTGGACGCGCTGCGCGTCGTCGCCCGCGTGGCCGCGCGCCTCCTGCGGCCCGGCGGCCGGGTGTGCGCCGAGCACGCCGAGGTGCAGGAGCACAGCGCCCCGGAGGTGTTCGTGCGCCACGGGGGCTTCGTCCGGATCGTCGACGAGCGCGACCTCACCGGCAGGCCGCGGTTCGTGACGGCCGTCCGGGCTGGCAGGATGGCCCCGTGACCGACCGCATCCTCGCCATGGCCGACGATCCCGAGGCCGCCTACGACGCGGCCGCGGACGCCGTCGCCGCCGGGCAGGTGATCGTGCTGCCCACCGACACCGTCTACGGGGTGGGCGCGGACGCGATCAACGCCGAGGCGGTGCAGCGCCTGCTGGACGCCAAGCAGCGCGGCCGGGATTTTCCCCCACCCGTGCTGGTGGCGGAGGTGCCCATGATCCGTGCGCTCGCCGAGGGCGTGGACGAGCGGGTCACCGCCCTCGCCGGCGCCTTCTGGCCCGGCGCCCTCACCCTCGTCCTGCGCTCCGCCCCGAACCTCCGCATGGATCTGGGTGATCGCGGTGACACCATCGCCGTGCGGGTGCCCGACCACGACCTGACCCGCGAGTTGCTCCGCCGCACCGGTCCGCTGGCCGTGAGCAGCGCGAACGTCCACGGCCAGCCCGCCGCGCTGACCGCGCAGGACGCCGCGGCGCAGCTCGGCGACGCGGTGGCGGTCTACCTCGACGCCGGTCCGGGCACCGGACCGCTCGCGTCCACGATCGTCGACCTCACCGGTACGCACGCCCGGGTGCTGCGCGAGGGGCGCATCACCGTCGCCGATCTCAATGCCGTCGTCCCCCGCCTCATCGAGCCCGACGAGCCCGACGAGCCGGAAGAGCCCGGGGGGTCGCCCGGATCGCCCGAGCCGGCAAGGGCGGACGGGAACGAGGACGGGAGCGCCTGAGTGCGCGAGTACCTGCTCGTTCTGCTGGTCGCTGCCGGCGTCACGTATGTGGCGGCGAGCCTGGCGCGCCGACTGGCCTTCCGCTACCAGGCCGTCGCCCTCGTCCGTGATCGGGATGTGCACACCAAGCCCATCCCGTACTTCGGCGGGATCGCGATGCTGGCGGGTATCACCGCGGCGCTGATCCTCGCGACCAATCTGCCGTGGCTGGGACGATTCGAGCTCGTGCAGCGCGACGCCTGGGCCGTCTTCTGGGCGTGCGTCCTCATCGTGACCGTCGGCGTCGTCGACGACCTGTTCGAGTTGGGGGCGATGGCGAAGATGTCGGGGCAGGTGCTGGCCGCCGGCATCGTGGTGCTCAACGGCGTGAAGTTCTACTGGATCCCGCTGCCCGGGCGCATCATCTCCCTCGATGACGTGAGCGCGATCGCGCTGGCCGTGTTCGTGATCGTCTTCTGCGTCAACGCCATCAACCTCATGGACGGCCTCGACGGTCTGGCCGCCGGCGTCGTCGCCATCGGGGCCGCCGCGTTCTTCTGGTACGCCTACCAGCTCAGCTACGAACAAGAGCTCGTCCGCGCCACGACGAGCTCGCTGCTCGCGGTCGGCCTGGTGGGTATCTGCGTGGGCTTCCTGCCCCACAACGTGCACCGGGCCCGCATGTTCATGGGTGACTCCGGCTCGATGCTGCTGGGCTTCCTGCTCGCCACGTCGATGATCTCCCTGACCGGCCAGCTCGACCCCTCTCTCATCGACCCCGGCGAGGCCGCCTTCACCAGCGCCTACCTGCCTCTGATCCTGCCCGTGGCGGCCATGGCGCTGCCGTTCATCGACCTGGTCAGCGCCTACGTGCGGCGCACCCTGGCCGGCCGGCTGTTCTTCCAGGCGGACAAGCAGCACCTGCACCACCGCATGCTCCGGCTCGGCCACTCCCACGGGGCGGCGGTGGCGCTGCTGTGGCTGTGGTCGGCGATCATCGCGTTCGGCGTGGTGGGCATCGGGATCAGCGACGCCTGGTGGGCCTACACCGCGCTCGGCGCCGGGCTCGTGATCGCCACCGTGCTGACGTTCCGCAAGCGCCCGGGGCGCGTCGATGCCTGAGCGGCGGCGTTCGCGTGGCGGCCCGAGCCCGGCGACGCTGCGCGCCCAGCGCCTGCTCGTGGGAGGCTTGACCGGCGGTCACGCGGTTGCGCTGGTGGTCATCGCCGCCTTCGGGTTGGCCCGGGGCCCGGCGGCCGCGCTCTCCGCCGCGGTCGGGGCCGTGGCGACGCTGGTGTTCTACACCGTGGGGCTGGCGGTGCAGGTGGCGGTGGCGGACGCCTCGCCCAAGACGGTGCTGGGCGCGTCGCTGGCGTCCTACGTGCTGCGCGTGAGCGTCTTCGGCGTCCTGCTGGGGCTGTCGCTGGCCCACGCGGACGCCGTGGCGTGGATCGACGACGTCGCCCTCGTGGTCGGCACGATCGGCGTCGTGATCGGCTGGCTGGCCGCCGAGGTGTGGGTGCACTCGCGCCTGCGCATCCCCAGCTACGACGAGCCCGAAACCGGCGCCACCAACACGGGGCGCCCGATGTGACTCAGGGTCGGGGCACTGCTAGGGTTTCACCCGATGGACGGGCCAACGCGTGCCCGCACGCCCGCCCGTGCGGGCTGGCGCACGCGCCGGTCAAGGTAAGCCGAACGCACGGGTCGAGGAGGCGCTATGGGCGGGTTGATCCTTCCGCTGGAGGGTGAGGCGTGGCCCCCCGGCGAGCACAGCTTCGACTCGCGTCCGGTGCTGCCGGGCGTCTTGCCGGATTGGGTCAACAACCACGCCTTCCAGGCCGTGTTCAGCGTGGTGCTCGTCCTGCTGTTCTGGTTGTGGATGGCGCACCGGCAGCGCGTGGTGCCGGGCCGCAAGCAGGCTGTCGGCGAGATGCTGTACGACCTGATTCGCAACGGCATCGCCCGCGACATCATCGGCCCCGACTTCCGCAGGTACCTGCCGTTCCTCGTGGCGCTGTTCTCGTTCATCTGGGTGAACAACCTGTTCGGTCAGTTCGCCCTGTTCATGTTTCCGACGATGTCGAAGATCGGTTACGCGTGGGCGCTGGCGCTCATCGCGTGGCTCGTCTACAACGGCGCCGGCATCGCCAAGCACGGCTTCTTCGGCTACCTCAGGCACGCCACCCTGCCGGCTGGGGTGCCCAAGCCCCTGTGGTTCCTGATCATCCCGCTGGAGTTCCTCTCCAACATCATTGTCCGGCCGCTCACCCTCGGCCTGCGTCTGTTCGCCAACCTGTTCGCCGGGCACCTCGTCATCGTGGTGTTCGTCGTCGGCGGCACCATGCTGTTGACCGCCACCGAGCCGCTCGCCGGCTTCGGCGTGCCCCTGCTCACCACGGCCGGCGTGGTGTCGCTGCTCTTCAGCTTCGCGATCTTCGCCCTCGAACTGCTCATCGGCGCCATCCAGGCGTACATCTTCACCGTCCTGACCGCCCAGTACGTGGCCTCGGCGATCGCCGAGGATCACTGATCCACCGCACCAACCAAGCTTTCGCCCGAAAGAAACGCCCATCCGAAAGGAACTGCAACCCATGCTCTCGACTCTGATGGAGATCAACATCAACGGCTCGATCAACATGATCGGCTACGCGCTGGCCACGCTCGGCCCCGCCCTTGGTGTCGCCTGGATCTTCGCGTCGGTCATCAACGGCACGGCCCGGCAGCCCGAGGCCCGCGGCGCCATGATGGGCACCGCGTGGATCGGCTTCGCCGTGGTCGAGGCGCTCGCCATCATCGGCATCGCCCTCGCCTTCGTGCTCCAGTGATCTGAGGGTCGCCCATGCTGCCCCTCGAAGGATCCCCCCTCGGTCCGCTCCTGCCGGAGCACATCGAGGAGTTCTACATCGGCATCGTCCTCTTCCTCATCGTGTTCGCGGTGATCTGGTGGAAGGTCGTGCCGATGTTCGAGAAGACCTACGCCGAACGCACCGAGGCCATCCAGGGTGGTATCGAGAAGGCCGAGGCCGCCCAGGCCGAGGCCGCCGCCGCGCTGGAGGAGTACAAGACCCAGCTCGCGTCCGCCAGGGACGAGGCGTCGCGCATCCGCGAGGAGGCCAAGACCCAGGGCGCGGCGATCATCGCCGACATGCGTCAGCAGGCTGCGGATGAGAGCAACCGCATGCTGGCCAACGCGAAGGCCCAGATCGACGCAGAGCGCGCGGCCGCGGTCAACCAGCTGCGCACCGAGGTGGGCGGCCTGGCCACGACGCTGGCCGGCCGCATCGTCGGCGAGTCCCTCGACGACGACGAGCGCGCCCGACGCACGGTCGACCGGTTCATCGCCGATCTCGAGCAGCACGCCGGGGCGGAACACGCATGAGCAACGCCGCCGCCTCCCGTTCCTCGGCCCTCGACAGCGTCCTGGACGCGCGGACGTCCAGCGTCGCGCTCGCCCTGGAGCTGTTCGAGCTGACGGACGCCATCGGGGCCCAGCCGGCCCTGCGGCGTGCGCTGACCGACCCGGGGACCCCCGACGACGCCCGCGCCGACCTGGTGGGGGCCCTGTTCGGACCTCGCACGGGCGCGGACGCCGTCGCGGTGCTGGCCGAGGCGGCCCGCGTGCGGTGGTCGACACCGGCTGAGTTCCTGGCCGCCATCGAGCGCCAGGCCGTGCGCGCCCTGCTCACCACGGCCCGCGACGCCGGGGAGCTCGACGAGGTCGAGGACCAGCTGTTCCGTGTCGAGCGGCTCGTCGCGGGTGATCCCGACCTGCGCTCGGCGATCAGCGACCGGCGCACCAGCGTGACGGCGCGGGCGGACCTGCTCGGTGGACTGCTGGACGGCCGCGCGCTCGGCGTGGTGACCCAGCTCGCCCGCCGGGGCGTGGCCGCGCGGCGTCGCACGTTCGAACTCACCGTGGAGGACTACCTGCGGATCGCAGCCGATCTCAAGGCGCAGGCCATCGCCACCGTCGAGGTGGCCCGGCCGCTGACCGACGAGCAGGTCCAGCGCCTCACCGACGCGCTCAGCCGCCAGGTCGGCCGCGCGGTGAAGGTGCAACTCATCGTTGACCCTGCCGTCCTGGGCGGCGTCCGCGTCACTCTCGGCGACGAGGTCATCGAGGGCACGGTCGCGGGGCGCCTGCACGACGCCCACCGCAAGCTGGGCTGAGCCCCACCCACGAACATCCATCGAAGAAGAAGCGAAGGACACCAAGCCATGGCGGAACTCACGATCCGGCCCGACGAGATTCGGGCGGCCCTCGACCGGTTCGTCCAGAACTACAGCCCCGACGTCGCCACGCGCGAGGAGGTCGGCACCGTCGCGACCTCCGGCGACGGCATCGCCCGCGTCGAGGGCCTGCCGTCGGCGATGGCCAACGAGCTGCTCGAGTTCGCCAACGGCACCCTGGGCATCGCTCAGAACCTCGACGTTCGCGAGATCGGCGTCGTCGTGCTGGGCGACTCCGAGGGCATCGAGGAGGGCTCGCAGGTCCGTCGCACCGGCGAGGTGCTGAGCATCCCCGTGGGGGAGGGTTACCTCGGCCGCGCCATCGACGCGATGGGCAACCCGATCGACGGCCTCGGCGAGATCGCCGACATCGAGGGCCGCCGCGTCCTGGAGCTGCAGGCCGCCGGCGTCATGGATCGCCAGGAGGTCCGCGAGCCGC
>JAKDIK010000363.1 GCA_030450535.1 Propionibacteriaceae bacterium | reverse complement strand
CTCCCCGTCGAGACGCAACGCGTTCCCCTCCCGCCCGTTGAGCGTTCGGACGCTGAAGTGCTCGCGCCAGTCCTCGCCCCATTCCGGCCGGTGGAAGCGCTTGACGGTGAACAGCAGCTCCTTGATGTGGGCCGGGATGCGGGCCAGGCGCGCGTTGTGGGCGTCCGAGAAGGCGTGCGACGGCGTCATCAGCTTGATCACCGAGCCGAGGCTGCGCTCGGGGCTCAGGATGCCGCGGTGGTCGGATCCGTTCTCGGCGTCGTCGGCGAAGCGGTGGCTGTAGTCGCGGTCGATGAGGGCCTGCACATCGTCCATGTCCTCCTCGAAGTTCTGCACGAAGCTCGTGCCGAACACGAAGGCGTCCAGGATCGACTTGCTGATCTCACTCTTGCCGCCGCCGGAGACCGTGGCCGGCTTGTGGCAGTGCGTCGGCGTCGGCGTCGTGCCGACGAGGTGCCAGCTGGACCGGTCCGTTTCGCGGTGCTTGGCGTGGACGCGATAGCCGTTGGGCAGCAGGTAGTGCTGGTGGGCCAACAGCTTGATCTCGCCGCGGCCCTCCTCGGTGTCCCAGCTGATCGTCTGGTCGACCATCGAGAACGTGGCCCGCGCCGGGATCAGTGTGATGTGCGGCCACGCGATGTCGGTGGCATGACCCTCGGGCTGCAACTCGAAGCGCTCCGGATCGCGCGCGACCACGTCGGCGACCCGGTAGTCGGCCGGGGTGCGGTCGTCGGTCCAGATGGTGCCGAGGTTGTAGGCCGGGAAGCAGAGGGCGCCCCCCGCGTGTTCCTCTTCGGCGTTGCCGAGCAGGTTGGCCGAATAGGAGATCTGGGTCTTGACCTCCTTCTTGCAGTAGCCGAAGTAGTTGTCGGCGATCACGGTGGCGATGACGCCGCGATCGTCCCGGATGCACAGCTTGAATGCCTGGCCGTTGTTGTAGAGGTCATCCTCGTTGTCCCAGCACTGCCCGTCGCGCTTCTGGCGTTCCGTGGCCTCGCTGACGTGGGGCATCCCCAGGTCCTTCTTCGTCAGGGAGGTCAGGTGGGGGGCGAGCACCACCAGGCCGGTATGGCCGCTCCAGTGGCGCGGGTCGAGGGACGCGTCATTCTCGGGCAGGTAGGGATCCCCGGCGTTGCCGAAGATCGCCTCCACGAAGTCGAGGTTGGCCACCAGGCCGCCCGGCACGATGAAGCGCACCTCAAGGCGCCGCTCGTGGGTGACGCCGACCACCTCGGGCTGCACCAGCGGGCGCAGCAACAAGGAGACGAAGCACTCGGCGGGCTGTTCGTTGTGGGACGTCCAGGGCAGCTTCATCCACTCCGCGGGCGCGTCGAAGGCCGCCTCGAAGATGCGGGAGGCGACGTCCTTGCTCACGGCGATCTTGTCGTCGGGGATCGGCAGGCCGCCCTCGGCGATGTGGAAGACCCCCGCGGTCGTCCGGCGGTCGTTGGCGGGGTTGTGCAGGACGCCGTTGACGAGCCGGTAGCTCGTGAGCAGGGTGGAGGAGAACTCGTCGGCGTCCGCGGGCAGCGAGAGCTCACGCGCCAGCCCGGGCTGGTCGAGGACGAGCGTGCGACGGGGCAGCTGGGGCGAGACCGAGGCCTCCGCGAGGTAGTCGTCCAAGAAGTCCTGGATGCGCTGGTCGGTGGGGGACAGGCGCTCCGAGAGCCGGCGGGCCATTTCGCGCTGCCGGGCGAGCAGCGGCGCCACGACGTGCTGATCCTCGATTCCCTCGACGGTCGCCGGGGACTGGCCGATCAGTGCGAGTCGGAGGTTGAGTGCGACGGTGGAAGCTGAACTCATGGTTCCATCCTCCCTGCCCGGGGCCACTTTCGGTACTGGTTCGGCTGATTGTCACGAAATGGACACGGGGACCCGCCGCGCGACCGGACGGCCGGGTCGCGGATCGGCAGCGTCGGGTCTGGAAGGATGGAAGGGAGTCCGGGAACCGGACGCCGCAGGATCCGCAGGCGAGGAGAGGCATGGCCCAAGCACGCAGCATCGTGGTGTTCCACCCGACGTCGTACCGAGACTCGCGCGCGATCGGTGACCGGTTCCGCGACGGCGACGTGGTCGTCCTCGATCTCACGGCCATCGACACGCAGGAGTCGCATCGTCTCGTCGATTTCGTGTCGGGCCTCGTCTTCGGCCTCGGCGGGAACATCGACCGCGTCACCGCCTACGTCCTCGTCCTCGCCCCGCCAGGCGTCACGGCGCTCGACGACGTCGAGCACCTGACGGGTTCGTTCTACAACCAGAGTTGACGCCGACTCCTCCACCCCTGGGCGGGCGGGGGTGCCCCGACGCCTCCCTGAACCCACCCCTAAGCCCGTTTCCCACCCGCAGGGGTGGGGTGAGAATGGGGACATGACCCAGTCGCAGCCCCAGCCGAACAGCCCGCGTCCCGAGACCTCCGCCACCGCGTGGACCAACCCGGCCGACGCCCCGCCCC
>JAKDIK010000119.1 GCA_030450535.1 Propionibacteriaceae bacterium | reverse complement strand
TGCGGTCGGAGGAGGGGGACGAGGGTCCACCTGCGCGGTGCGGTCGGAGGAGGGGGACGAGGGTCCACCTGCGCGTCAGGGCCGGCAACCTGTGGATGGAATCGGAGTTGTCCACAGAAAGGGGACCAATGTTCCCCCGGATGACGGATTGGGGGGTCTGCGGCCGAATGTGACGGTGTGAGCCGATTCGTCTTTCCCGAGGTACCCGGTCAGCGCGGGTACGCCACCGCCGAGCAGCTCCGGTGCGCCGGCGCCACGCCCGCTGTTCTCAGCGCCCTCGCGGCGAGGGGGCAACGACCCGCCCGAGGTGTGTACTCGCGCGTCCCCGGTGCGCCCCCGGGGGAATCACGAGCCCTGGTCGGGAGCCTGTGGGCGGGGCCGGACGCGGTGCTCACCGGTGCCGCGGCCCTGCGCCTTCACGGGGTCGAGCTGCCACGAGCGACGCCGGCGCTCCGCTTCCTGGTGCCGGCGTCCCAGCGCTCCCGCCGGAGCGCGATGGGTTTCGAGACGGTGAGGACGCGGCGTCCCCCGACGCGGAGGGTGCGTGGTGGGGTCGGCGTCGCGGCGCTCGAGCGGGCGCTCGTGGACGCCGGCCGCTTCCGCGAACTCACGCGCGCTGAGCTCATGGGGGTGACCGTGGCCGTCCTGCAACGCCTCCTGACGACGGATGACCGCATCGCTGCCGAGATCGAGGGCGGGCGGCCGGCCGGGACGCTCGGGGTGCACGACGGCGTCCGGGCGCATCGGGGCGGGGCCTGGTCCTGTCCCGAGGCTGACCTCGCGGTCGCCGTCGAGGGTGACTCCCGGCTTCCGGTCATGCTGCTCAATCCGGAGCTCGTGGCCGAGGATGAGACGATCATCGGCATCCCGGACGGCTACTTCCCCGAGGCCGGTGTGGTGCTGCAGGTCCACTCGCGCAGGTACCACGACGGGTTGGACGCCTCGGGACGTGATCGGTGGGTCGACACCGTGGAGCGCGACAACCGGTACGCGCGCCATGGCCTGGTTGTCGTGCCCGTCACCCCCACCACCCTGGCCCACGATCTGCCGGGTTTCCTGGACGCGCTCGTCGAGATCCTCGCGGGGCGTGCGGGGGTCGAGGTCACGGTTCGTGTGCGGGTCAATGCTGCATAACCATCGTGGGGACAGAGGTTCTGCAGCATTGACGCGTACACGCGCGGCATCGGGAGTCACGCATCGCCCGGGAGGGCTTTACTGGAGTCGTGACTCAGCAGGAGCGCTCGCGTCGGTACTGGGATCGCCAGGCGACCACCTACGATGCCCGGATCGCCGGCGTGGAGCGCCGCTTCCTGCTGGACAGCCGACGCTGGGTGTGCGAGCGGGCGCGCGGCGACGTCCTCGAGGTCGCGATCGGCACCGGGGCGAACCTGCCCTTCTACCCGGCCGAGGTGCGCCTGACCGGGGTCGAACGCAGCGTCCCCATGCTGGACGCCGCCCGCACCAAGGCGGTGACGCTCGGCCAGACGCCCCGCCTGCTCACCGGCGACGCCGAGGACCTGCCGTTCGATGCCGCAACGTTCGACACCGTCGTGTGCACGTACTCCCTGTGCGGTTTTGCCGACGAGAAAGTCGCGCTGGCCGAGATGGTGCGCGTGCTGCGTCCGGGTGGACGCCTGCTGCTCGCCGACCATGTGGTCGCCGGCCACGCGGGCGTCCGGGCGGTACAAAGACTCCTGGAGCTGGCGAGTGTGCCCCTTCAGGGCGAGCACTGGACGCGTCGACCCCGGCTTGTGGTCGAATCCCTCGGGTTGAGCGTGGTCGCGGCCGACCGGCTGCACGCCGGCGTGATCGAGCGGATCGCCGCGGTCAAGCCGTAGGGTGGTGGGCACCGGCGGTCGACGTGGATCGCCCCGAGATCGGAGGACCCCGATGAGCGTCGCCCCGCTCGTGATCGCCCTCGACAGCTCCACGACCGGCAGCAAGGCGCTGGTCGTCGAGGCCGACGGCACGGTCGTCGCCCGCGGTCGCGCCGAATACGCCATGGCCACCCCCGCAAAGGACCACTACGAGCAGGATGCCGCCGATTGGGTCACCGGCGCCGACACCGCGATCGCCCAGGCGGTCGCCGAGCTGGACGAGGCCGGACACCGCCGCGTCGCCGCCCTGTGCGTCACCCCGCAGCGGCAGACGTTCGTGCTCTGTGACGAGGCCGGGACGCCGAGCCGCCCGGCGATTCTGTGGCTCGACTCCCGGGCGGCACCGCAGGTCGCACGGCTGGGTTCGCGACGCGTCCACGAGCTCTCCGGGATGGTGCCCGACGTCACCCCGTCGCTGTACAAGCTCGCCTGGCTGGCCGAGCACGAGGCCGATGCGCTGGCTTCCGCCGACCGGGTGGTCGGCGTGCACGGGTATCTGGTCCACGCGTTCACCGGCGAGTGGCTCGACAGCCGTGCGACCGCCGACAGCCTCGGGCTGTTCGACATGGCGCGTCTCGACTGGGCCGAGGAGCTGCTGGACGCCGCGGGCGTCCGCCCCGATCAGCTCCCCGGTCTGGTGGACGCCGCGGCCGTTCTGGCCGAGGTGCGCCCCGAGGTGGCCGAGCGCTGGGGGCTGCCGGGACCGATCCCGATGGTCGCCGGCTGCGGGGACGGGCAGGCCGCCGGGCTGGGCGCCGGTGCGACCCGCCCGGACGAGGGCTACCTCAACCTGGGCACCGCGGTGGTGGCCGGAGTCCACTCAGACGCTTATCGGCACGGGCGGGTCTACCGCACGGACGCCGCGGGGCTGCCGGGGAGCTACGTGCTGGAGGTGGTGCAGAATTCTGGGGCCTATCTGGCGGGGTGGTTCCGCACCGAGCTCGGCGATCCCGCGCAGGGTGGGGCGCCGGACGCCGAGCTGGAGGCCGCGGCGTCCGCCATCGCGCCGGGCAGCGACGGGCTGCTCACGCTGCCGTACTGGAACGCCGTGCAGTCCCCGCACTGGGATCCGCGGGCCCGCGGCGCGATGGTCGGTTTCGCGGGCAGCCATGGGCGGCCCGCGATGTACCGCTCGCTGCTGGAGGGCATCTGTCTGGAGACGGGGCGGAACCTGCGCGCGCTGCAGGCCGACACGTCGACGCCGCTGACGTCGCTGCGCATCATGGGCGGCGGCCAGCGCTCGCAGCTGTGGCGCACCATCATGGCGAACTGCGTCGGGCTGCCGCTGGTGGCGTGCCCCGAGCCGGAGGTGTCGGCGCTGGGCGCGGCGACCATGGCGATGGCTGCGGTGACGGCGGATTCGGTCGCCGAGTGCGCGCGGGCCATGAGCCGGCAGGGCGACGTGACGGAGCCGGAGGCCGGCCTGGTGGCACGGTACGAAGAGGTGTCCGACCTGCAGGGTGAGCTGTACCCGCGGCTGGCAGAGGTCTTCGCCCGCCTGGCTGAGGGCTGAGGGCTGAGCCCGGGCGGGTTCAGCCGAGCAGTTCGAGCACCGCCTTCTCGAGGCCGGCCTGGCGGGCCTGCGGCGTCCGATAGCGCCGGGCGGCGGCGTCCGCGATGGTCGAGCCGGACTCGTAGGCGTCGATCACGCGCGGGTCGATGTAGGACGACCGCGCGACCGTGGGCGTGTTGCCGAGGTAGCCGGCGACCTCGAGCGTGGCCTGCTTCACGGCGCGTCGGCGGGACACCTTGGTCTTCCCGGGCTCCTCGCTCAGCGCGAGCACCTCGGCGGCGATGACCGTGGCGTGCCAAGTGCGGAAATCCTTCGCGGTGAGAGTGCCGCCGAACAGTTCGGCCAGATAGGCGTTGACGTCGGCGCTGCTGAGGTCGTGCCAGGCGCGGCCGTCGCGGTAGGCGAGCAGGCGGTGGCTGTCGTCGCGGCGCGTGCGCATCGCGTCGAGGGCGGCGACGGCGGGGGCGTCCTCGACCGCGATCGCGTGGCTGATTCCGGACTTGCCGATGAACGAGAACACGAGCGCGTCCTGCCGGCGGCGGACGTGCTGGCGCTCCAGCGTGGTGAGGCCGAACGAGCCGTTGGCGTCGGTGTAGGCGTCGTTGCCGATGCGGAAGTAGCCGACATCGAGCAGGCGGACGGCCGTCGCCGCGGCTCTGACCATCGGCATGCCGTCGAGGGCGAGATCCTTGGTGATGCGCCGCCGGGCCTGGGGGAGCGACGCCGCAGCCGCGGTGACCCGGCTGAACTTCGACCGGTCGCGCCGCACCCGCCAGTCGGGGTGGTAGAGGTACTGCTTCCGGCCGGCCGCATCGGTGCCCAGGGCCTGGAGATGTCCGTAGGGGTGGGGGCAGATCCAGACGTCGGTCCACGCGGGCGGGATGGCGAGGGCCCGGATGCGCTCCACCTCCTCGGCGGGCAGCGCCGCGCCGTCGGCGTCGGCGTAGCTGAATCCCGTGCCGCGCCGCCGGCGCGTGAAGCCGGGCTGACGAGGGCTGACGCGTCGCAGGCGTGGCATGGCGTGATGCTAGACCCTGGTGTTCGGGCTTGTCAGCGGGTTGGGGCGGCCGGTGATCGTCACGTGCTCGTGCTGGCGAGGGCGTCCGCGAGCTCGACGGCCGGCAGGTCGTCGAACGCCGCCGCGACGCCGGGGTGGGTGATCGCGCCGTCATGGACGTTGAGCCCGAGCGCGAGTGCGGGGTCGGCGCGCAGGGCGTCCGCCCAGCCGCGCCCGGCCAGCTCGAGCACGTAGGGAAGCGTCGCGTTGGTCAGAGCCCACGTGGACGTGTTCGGCACCGCGCCCGGCATGTTCGCCACGCAGTAGAAGACGGACTCGTGCACGAGGAACGTCGGATCGGCATGCGTGGTGGGATGTGAGTCCTCGAAGCAGCCGCCCTGATCGATGGCCACGTCGACGAGCACCGAGCCGGGCTTCATCTGCGCGACCATCTCGTTCGTGACGAGCTTGGGCGCCCTCGCGCCCGGGATGAGCACGGTACCGATCACCAGATCGGCGGCGAGCACCTGGTCGTGGACGCTCATCGCCGTCGACACGATCTGCTTGACGCGGTTGTCGTAGCGCCAAAACGTCTGGCGGAGCCTGTCGAGGTCGGTGTCGAGAATGGTCACGTCGGCGCCCATGCCGAGGGCCACGTTCGCGGCGTTCTGGCCGGCCACCCCACCGCCGAGCACGACGACCTTCGCGTTCGGGACGCCGCCGACGCAGCCCATGAGGACGCCGCGCCCGCCCTGGGCCTTCATCATCGCGTGCGCGCCCACCTGCGGTGCCAGGCAGCCGGCGACCTCGCTCATCGGGTAGAGCAGCGGCAGCAACCCGGACGGCAGCCGCACCGTCTCGTAAGCGATCGCGGTGGTGCGGGTGGTGAGCAGCCGCTCGGTCAGGGGCCGGTCCGCGGCCAGGTGAAGGTAGGTGAACAGCACGAGGTCATCGCGCAGGAACCCGTACTCGTCGGCCACCGGCTCCTTGACCTTCAGCACGATGTCCCCGGACGCCCACGTCGCGGCCGCGTCCGGGACCAGGGTGGCGCCGGCATCCGCGTAGGCCTCGTCGCTGAGCGCCGACCCCGTCCCCGCGCCGGCCTGCACGAACACCTCGTGGCCGTGGCGCGCGAGCTCGTGGACGCCCACCGGGGTGATCGCCACCCGGTACTCGTGGTTCTTGACCTCGGTGGGGACGGCGATCCTCATGGCTCCTCCTGTTGTCGGCGTGCTCGTCGTTGGTGTGCGCGTACGAGACCACGCTTTCACGGGCGGCGCCGCAGAGGAAGCCCCCCGACGCAGCATGCGCCGGGGGGCCCGGGGCAGGCCCACCCGGACCGCGATCCATTGCGCCGGGGGGATGGCTCCTGGGTCTCCGGATGGGGTGGGTTTCTGTGAACCCGACCTGCCCCTGCCTGAAGTGTGGAAGACCGATGAATTCCGGGCAATGGGCACATCGTCGAAACTCGCGCGCGGGTCAGGGCGAAATGCCTAGTCCGTGGCGTGCAGGTGGGCCCGCAGCGCGAGCTGCAGGGCCAGGCGGGCGTCAGGATCGGCCAGGGTGACGCCGAGCGCGGCCTGGGCGCGGGCCACCCGCTGGTTGACGGTGTTGCGGTGGACGCCGAGCATCCGGGCGGTGGCGGACGCCGAGCAGGAGCTGTCGAGGTAGGCAGCGACCGTCCGCAGCAGCTCGGGCTCCTCCAGGGACACCAGCGGGGCGATGATGTCATCGGCCAGCTCCCGGAATGCCCCCGAGGCGTACCAGCCGAGCAGCGTCTCGGGGGCCCCCAGCTCCTGCACCACCCGCACCGCCACCCCCTCGTGCGCGGGTAACGCCAACGCTGCCCGTCGCGCCTGCTCAAGGCTGCGCCCGATGCCTGGCAGGTCACGCCGGGGGCTGCCGACACCGACGCGGACGCCCCCCGGACAGCGGCCCAGGGACGCCAGCGCGGCGCTCACGCATTCCGCAATCTCTCGGACGCGGGACGGGGCCGGCTGCTCGCGATCGGAGCTCCAGGTGGCCCACCCCTCGACGTGTTCCACGATCGGGCCGAGTCCCACCCCGCATTCCCGCAGGCTCTCGGCGAGCCGGACGGGCACCGAGGGATCGTCGTCGGCGTCCCCCCACACGATGTGGACGCCGACGTGCCACCCCGCGAGCGTCAGCCCGACCGAGCGCGCGGCCGCCACGAGCTGGGGCCCCGGCGTCGCCGGCCCGTGGAGAATCTCGCCGAGCGTGCGCACCCGTTCGCGGGTCGCCAGCGCCTCGGTCAGCCGGGTCCGCGCCAGCGCGCTCGCGGCGGCGCCGCGCGCCAGGGAGGTGGCCCGCGCGGCGAGGGCGAGCCAGCGTGCGGTCGCGTCGTAGCGGTGGAGCACCAGCCAGGCCTCGGGGCGACAGCCGCGGCGGTCGCGGCCGAGCACGAGCAACGGCTGGACGATCGCCGTGGCCGTCCGGCCGTCGCTGGAGGCGAGCAGCCGGCCGGCGTCCGAGCAGGCCAGCACGTCCTCGCGCGCGAACGGGCCGAGGGAGCCGCCCCCCACGCCGGCGGTCGTGACGGTGGCGCCGACGCCGCCCACCGCGTCCGCGAGGGCGAGGGCAACCTCCTGTGGCGAGGGTGAGGCGAGCGAGAGTCGATCGATGAGGGTGAGGAGCGTGCGGGCCTCGCCGATGTCGGAGGCGTGCACGACCCGCTCCAACTGCGTCATGAGCTCCGCGGCAGAGAACCCGGCCGGCAGCAGCACCGTGGGCAGCGGGAGCCGATCCGCCACCTGCGTGGTGAGCCGTTCGGCGCCCCCCTCGTCGGCGGGCGCGACGAGGGCGACGGCGCCCGCGGATCGCGCCCGTCGCATCAGGGATTCCAGCGCCCCGCCACGGCGGCGCTGTTTCACCGGATCGACGACCGCCACGGCGTCCCCGGGCCGGCAGGCGAACTCCGTCTCGCTGGCGAGATCCCACATGCGGACGCCGACGACTTCCCGTCCCAGGCCGAGCGTGCCCCCGACGAGGACGCCCCGGGCGAGGGCCGGGCTGTCGATCAGGTCCCGCACGGTCAGCGCGGAGGTCGGGGTGGATGGGCCAGCGGTCGGTGGGATGGTCACAGGGCAGCCTCCAGGGGTGAGGGTCGACAGTGCGGGAGCCAGGGCAGGTCGATGAGCTGATAGGCGTGGGGTCCCCAGCGGCGCCGGTCGGCGTGGAGCGCAGCGGGGGCGGGCAGGGTGAGGAGCCGCAGGTGCAGCCCGGGGCGTAGCTCGAGCAGGCTG
>JAKDIK010000118.1 GCA_030450535.1 Propionibacteriaceae bacterium | reverse complement strand
GTGGTGCTCCAGGCCTCCGGAATCATTGGCGCGGTGACCGTGACGGTGGCGGGCGTCGCGGTGACGGTGGCCGGGGGCGCGGTGACGGTCACGGTGGCTGTCGGGGCAGGCTCGGCCTCGGCCCGCTCGGTGGTGGGCGACATGGCCGCGGCCGCAGAGAAGGTGAACATCGAAACGAGCATCACCGCGCCTGCCTGCCGGCGCGATGAGAGGTGCGCCCACCTCACCCGTCCGAAGATGACGCCCCACAGAGCGACGATGAAGGCCACCATGCTGGCCAGGCCCAAGAACATGCCCACGAGAATTCCTTGTCAGTGTGGATCGAGTCGGCGACAGGTCCGGTCCGGCCGCGCGAGAAGAATTCAATGCTAAGGGCGTTCAGTGGCTGGGATCGCGATCGGGTCCGCCGGTGGCCGTTTGTTGCATGCGCGGACGCCGGGGATGCGGCTCTGGCCCGGGGGGTAGGGTGTCCCGCATGACGCAGCGGGGTTGGTGGCGGTCGTCCCTGACGGCCTGACTCACCGACCCACCACAACGGCCGTCCCGCGGGCGGCCGTTTCGCGCGCTCTGGCGGGCACATCACGACAGGAGAAGACACCCATGACCGAGCAGGTCAGCGACACCGTCGAGTCGGCCGAGGCCGGTGACGCGCTCGCGGCGTCCGCGAACGAGGCGTCCCTGCGGCGCTCGGAGGAGCGCAGTCGGGCCATCGAGACCCAGATCGCCAAGGACCCGTCGGGGTTCCGCATGCTCACCGGCGACCGGCCCACCGGCCACCTGCACATCGGGCACTACTTCGGCTCGCTGATGAATCGCCTGCGGCTGCAGGACGCCGGCGTCGAGACGCTCGTGCTGGTCGCCGACTACCAGGTGATCACCGACCGGGACGCCGTGGGCGCACTGCGCGAACGGGTGCAGTCGTTGGTGACGGACTACCTCGCCGTCGGCATCGACCCCGCGAGGACGACGATCTTCGCCCACAGCCAGGTGCCGGCGCTGAACCAGCTCATGCTGCCGTTCCTGTCGCTGGTGTCGGATTCCGAGCTCTACCGCAACCCCACGGTCAAGGCCGAGCACGACGCGACGGGCGGACGCCCCATGTCCGGCCTGCTCCTGACCTACCCGGTGCACCAGGCCGCCGACATCCTGTTCTGCAAGGCCAACCTGGTGCCCGTCGGCAAGGATCAGCTGCCGCATCTGGAGCAGACCCGCGTGGTGGCGCGGCGGTTCGACGAGCGCTACGGACGTGTCGATCCGGCGACGCCGGTCTTCCCGCAGGCCGAGGCGCTGTTGTCGTCCGGCTCTCTGATCCTGGGCATGGACGGAACGAAGATGAGCAAGTCCAAGGGGAACACGATCGAACTGCGCATGACGGCGGACGAGACGGCGAAGGTGCTGAAGAAGGCCGTCACGGATTCGGAGCGGTTCATCACCTACGACCCGGCGACCCGTCCCGAGGTGGCGAACCTGCTGACGATCGCCGGGCTGTGCGCCGACCGCGATCCCGCCGCCATCGCCGAGGAGATCGGCAACGGCGGGGGTGGGGGTTTGAAGAAATACCTCACCGAGGTGCTCAACGAGAAGCTGGCCCCGATTCGGGCGCGGCGCGCCGAGCTGGAGCGGAATCCCGATTACGCGCTGGCTGTGCTGCGCGAGGGCAACGAGCGCGCGAACGCGATCGCGGACGCGACGCTGGCCGAGGTGCGCGAGGCGATGGGGATGACGTACTGATGGCAGCAACGTCGGCGTCGACGTCCGCGCCCACGTGGCTCGTCAGCTCGCGGCTGCGGCCGCGCCTCGCGTGGAGTGTCGGCGCGGTCGTGCTGTTCGCGGCGGCCGCGGGCGCCGCGGTGTGGGACGCGGTGCGCGCCCCGAGCGTGCCCACGGTGGTGCTGGCGGCGATCCTGGGGTCGCTGCTGGTGATGGCCGTCGTGCTGGCGGCCGAGGCGGTGGCCTCCGGCATCCTGCGGGTCGACCAGGCGGGTTATCGAATGCTGGGGCGGCGCCGCTCCTGGTCGGAAGTGCTGGCGATCGGCACCGGACGGATCGAGGGGCGGGACGCCGCCGTGGTGGCCGTACGCCATGACGAGCCGGAGGTGGTCGCCCAGGAGGCCTTCGCAGGATTCACCGAGGAGGAGACCGACCGTGTGGTCGCCACCCTGCGCGATCGCGCCGGCGCCCTGCCGGGATTCACCGAGGTGGTCGTGCCGGAGTCATGGTGGCAGGGGGTTGAGGCCGAGGCCGACCGGGCGGCGTCCGTCGTGCAGGCCTCCTGCGGCAGGGAGCCCGTGCGTCGCGAGCGGGTGGCGTTCGGCTTCCCGGGGCTCGTGGACGCCGTGCTCCTCGACTACGGCGTCACCGAGGCGGGCGAGGAGGTCGCGCTGTACGTCCGCGACGGGCTCGATCTGGGCCTGGTGGCGCACGGACGCCGCTGGCTGCGCCAGACCAAGCGGCGCTCGGTCGATCCGGCGACGCAGGTGGGGCTGCTCTTCGGACCGCACGAGGCGAGCATCGTGGCGGGCGAGGACGGGGGTTTCGACCGTCTCATCGTCGAGGTGCCCGATCGGCGCCGGCTCGTGTTCAACGCCGAGGAACCCGACCGGTTCTGAGCCCGCGCACAGCGATTCGGCCTGGCGATCGGCGCATGTGCTGCAATGAGCAGCATGGCTGAACTGGACGAATCCGGGCGACCCGCGCCCCCCGAGCAGGCCGATGAGCTGGCGACGCTCACCGGGTTCCTGGACTTTCTGCGCGCGACCCTCGACTGGAAGACGCGCGGGGTCAGCGACGAAGAGCTCGGCCGCGCCCTGGCGCCGTCCACCATGACGCTGGGGGGCCTGCTGAAGCACCTGTCGTACGTCGAGGACTACTGGTTCAGCGAGGTGATGCGCGAGACGGTGGTGCCACCGTGGGATGAGGTCGACTGGGATGCGGATCCCGACTGGGACTGGCACAGCGCGGCGAGCGAGTCGGGGGATGCCCTCCGGGAGGGGTGGGCGACGGCGGTTGCCCGTTCTCGGGCTGTGCTCGGCGACACACTCTCTGAGCAGGGCGGAGACCTGGGGGCACTGGCGGGACGCGTCAGCATCCGCTGGATCCTCACCCACATGATCGAGGAGTACGCGCGCCACTGTGGCCACGCGGACCTGCTCCGCGAGTCGATCGATCAGTTGGTGGGCGAGTGAGGCCGCGGCTGGAGGCCACGTCGGTGTCGATCTCCACCCCGCGTCCGCCGGTGCTGGCGGCGTTCTACGCGCGGCTGCTGGGGGTCGAGGTGGCGGCGTCCGAACCCGGCTGGGCACAGCTGCGACCGGCCGAAGGTCGGCTGCGGATGACGCTCAACTTCGAGCTGGACGAGTTGTTCGTGGCGCCGGTGTGGCCGTCGGTTGCCGGCGAGCAGCAGGTGCAGTCCCACGTGGACGTGTGGGTGGACGACCTCGTCGAGGCACAGGCGTGGGCGGTGGAGTGCGGCGCTGAAGTCCACCCGCACCAGCCGCAGGCGGACGTCCGGGTGATGCTCGATCCGGACGGCCACCCGTTCTGCCTGTTCACCGCGCATTGAGGGAAGCGCCGTGTTCACCGGCGGAGCGGTTGGCCACCAGCAGGGCTGATCCTGGTTACTCCGGCTTGCTGGCCGCAGGCACCGCGGGGGAGACCGACGACGGATCTGCATCGGACGACGCGCCGGACGCCTCGCCCGACCCGCGGCCCCGGCCACCGCGCCGGCGACGGCGACGCTGACCGCCGGAGGACTGGCCCTCCGACGACACGCCCTCCCGGGACGCACCCTGCGGCGACCGCTCCGCGGCCGATTCCGCCGATCGGTCTCCGGAGGACCGCTGCCCCTCGCCGGATGCTGCACCCGTGGCGCTGGCGTCCGAGCCCTCGACGGGCTGACCGTTGCGCAGCCGGCGCCGGCCGCGATCACGCTTGGGGCGCTCCTCGCGCTTGCGCTCGCGGGGCTTCTCGTCGCGCGGCTCGGGCGGCCGGGGATCGCGCAGGCGTCCCTTCGTGCCCTCGGGGATGTGCAGGTCCTCAAACAGGTTCGGGCTCGTGGAGTACGTCTCGACGAGCTCCGGGAAGTCCAGCTCCAAGGTCTTGTTGATGACCTTCCAGCGCGTCACGTCCTGCCAGTCGACCAGCGTCACCGCGACACCCTTGGCGCCCGCGCGGCCCGTACGGCCGATGCGGTGGACGTACGTCTTGTCATCGTCGGGGCACTCGTAGTTGATGACGTGGGTGATGTCGGCCACGTCGATGCCGCGCGCGGCCACGTCGGTGGCCACGAGCACCTTCACCCGATCCTCGCGGAACCGCGCCAGCGCCTTCTCGCGCATCACCTGCGACAGGTCGCCGTGAATGCTCGTGGCCGCGAACCCGCGATCCTCCAGGTCGTCGGCCAGCCGCTGCGCCGCGCGCTTCGTGCGCGTGAAGACCATCACCTTGCCGGCGTGGTCCGCCTGGAGAATCTTGCTGACGATCTCCGGCTTGTCCAGATCGTGGGTCTGGTACACGAACTGCGTGGTGTCGGGCACGGTCGCCTTCGCGTCGTGCGCCTCCGCCCGGATATTGACGGGCTGGCTCATGTGCATCCGGGCCAACCCAGCGATCGCCGACGGCATCGTCGCCGAGAACAGCAGCGTCTGCCGGGACGCCGGCGTCCGCGCGATCAGGCGCTCCACGTCGGGCAGGAAGCCCAGATCCAGCATCTCGTCGGCCTCGTCCAGCACGAGCACGCGCACGTGGGACAGGTCGAGCGAGCGCCGATTCGCCAGGTCGAGCAGACGGCCGGGCGTACCCACGACGACGTCCACCCCGGACGCGAGGGCGTCCAGCTGGGGCTCGTACCCGACACCGCCGTAGACGGTGAGGATGCGGGCACTGCGCACCGCGGAGGCGTCCGCGAGGTCGCCGGCAATCTGGAGCGCCAGCTCGCGCGTCGGCGTCATCACGAGCGCCTGCGGCTTGCCGGGGTGCTCCAGCTCGGCGTACGCCTCGTCGGTCGGCACCGCGACGCGCTGCAGCAGGCTGACGCCGAACGCCAGCGTCTTGCCGGTGCCCGTGCGCGCCTGGCCGATCATGTCGGTGCCGGCCAACGCGATCGGGATCGCCATCGCCTGGATCGGGAACGGGTGGATGATGCCCTTGAGGGCCAGCGATTCGACGATCTCGGCGCGCACGCCCAACTCGTCGAATGTCGTCTGGATGTCTGCCTCGGGCAGGGTCGTCTCAGTCAGCTCGATGCCTTACTATTCACCGGCGCGCACGCCGGGACGAACACCATCGACGCGATGCTCGCGCTGGGGGCACGCGCGACGACGGGGGCGCGCGGGAGTGCGCGCCTCGCCCATCCTAGCCGTCAGGCGCTGACCGCGCCGAAACCGACGGGCCGGGCGTGCTCGGTGCCGAGATCGACGTAGGCGATCTGGGCCGCCGGGATCAGCACCTTGCGCCCCTTGTCGTCGGTCAGCGTGAACACGCCGCCGTCCTTGAGCGCCTCGCCCAGCGCCTCCTCCACGGCGGTCGCCGTGGACTTCGTTTCGAGCGCGACCTCGCGCTGCACGTGCTGAATGCCGACCTTGACCTCCATGGGCCCTCCTTCGAATCGCGGCCCACCCTAGCCGGGCTCCCCGACACTTCCGGCCCGCTTCGCCGGGGGCGAACGGGGCCGGCCGCGTCAGGCCGGCAACGTCTGGCGCGGGCCGTCCAGCAGCGTCGAGAACAGGTCGCCGTGTTCGGTGACGCGGGCGAGGACGTCCGCGGATTCGAAGCGCAGCGGCGCGCCACCGGCGGCGTCCTCGACCTCGTCCCACGTGAGCGGCGTCGACACCGTCGGGGAGTCCTTGGCGCGCAGCGAGTAGGCGCACACGGTCGTCCGGGCGGCGAGATTCTGGTTGACATCCACGAGGATCTTGCCCGGCCGCGCGACCTTGGCGATCTCGGTGAGGAACAGTTCGGGGTGGGCGGACGCCAGCCGCGTCCCCAACGCGCGGGCGTAGGCGATGACGGCGCCGGCCGCAACGGGCTTCAACGCCGCGTAGATCTGCAGCCCCTTGCTGCCCGAGGTCTTGACCACGGACGCCAGCCCGTCCGCGCCCAGCTCACCGGCCACCAGCAGTGCCGCCGTCGCGATGAGCGGCATCGCGACGCCGGGGCCCGGGTCGAGGTCGACGACCAGCTGGTCGACCGGCAGCTCCTCGGTCAGCCGGGTCGTCGTGCTGTCCGGCGCGACCCGCCACTGGTGGGTGTGCAGCTCCAGCGCGGCAAGGTTCGCCAGCCAGAGAAGGGTGGGCAGGCCATCCACGAGCGGATAGTCGATGTTCTCGCGATGACCGTCGACGTGGTGCACGGTGACCCAGTCGGGCGTCCCGGCGGGCACGTTCTTCTCGAAGAACGATGCCTGCGTCGTGCCGTTGGGGAAACGGATCCGGGTGACGGGGCGTCCGGCCAAGTGGGGGAGCATCACCGGGGCGATCGCGTGGTAGTAGGCGATCACCTCGCCCTTGGTGAACCCCGACGGGTAGAGCACTTTGTCCAGATTGGAGAGTTTCAGGGTGCGGCCGTCCACCTCGGTCATCACGTCGGCCATGGCCTCACCCTAGCCGCGCGCGTCCGGTCGAACGCGTTTTGTCGGAGGGCTGTGCTGAGATGGTCGCCGTGAGCAACCCGGTGGCAGAAGCGACAGGTCCCGTGCTCGTGCTGGGGGCGGCCGGCACGGGCAAGACGACGCTGCTCGTCGAGGCGGTGGCCGGGCGTATTCGGGCCGGTGAAGCGCCGGCGCTGGTCCTGGCGCTGACGCGGCAGGCCGCGTCCGAACTGCGCGACCGGATCGTTCGGGCGGCCGGTCGCACCACGCTCGCGCCGCAGGTCATGACCGTCCACGCCCTCTGCCTGACCCTGATGGCCCGGTTCGCCGATCCCGAGGACGCCGTGGGGGGCCTGCTGACCGCACCCGAGCAGGAGTTCCGCATCCGCGAGCTCTTGCGCGGCAGCCCCGCCGGCTGGCCCGAGGAATTGGACGCCGCGCTGGGCACCCGCGCGTTCGCCCAGCAGGTCCGGGCGGCGCTGGCCCGGGCGCGCCAGCTCGGTCTCGATCCCGGGGACGTGGCGGACGCCGGCGTCACGGCCGGGGAGCCCGGCTGGACGGCGCTGGGGGACTTCATGGCCGAGTACCTCGACGTCCTCGACGCGGAGGGTGTCCTCGACTATGCCGAGCTCGTCCACCGCGCCCGGCTGCTGCTGGAGCGGCCGGCCGTGCTGGACGCCGTGCGCGCCGACCTCGGCGCGGTGTACGTCGACGAGTGGTGCGAGCTGGACGCCGCGCAGATCGCCCTGGTCCGTGCGCTGGCCGGCGACGCGCTGCCGGTCGTGGCGCTCGCCGACCCGGACACCGCCATCTATCGCTTCCGGGGAGCCCACCCGCGGGCCGCGGCCGAGTTCGTGCGCCTGTTCGACGCCGGCGCGGCCCTCGGCGGCGACCGGGTGCGCGTCGTGACCCTCGACAGCGCCCACGCCCGACCACCCGCGCACGTGGCGGCCTGCGCGGCGGTGGCACGGCGCCTGGGGGTGCCGGCGCTGGGTGCCGACGCCGTGGCCGACTACCGCGGCGCCTGCGGCGCGGGCGCCGGCCGGATCGATGTGCGGCCCTTTCCGGACGAGGCCACGCCGGCGCGCCCCC
>JAKDIK010000117.1 GCA_030450535.1 Propionibacteriaceae bacterium | reverse complement strand
TTCAGCACCCAGGTGACCGACGATCCGGACGCCGCGGCCACGCTGAGGCAGTCGTCGATGATGCGACGGAAGCTGCCCGCCTCGTAGGGGCCGAGCTGGAGGTCGAAGAAGAACGACTGGCCGAGGGTCTTCGGGCTGGCGTACAACGGCACGCGGGACGCGTGCACCGCCGCCTCCGCGACCGCGGTCCGCGGCGGGTCGTAGCTGTCGAACACGGTGCGCCACTCCGCGTAGATGTCGTGCAGCTCGTCGCGGTCCAGCATCGGGTGGGTGCCGTCGCGGGGCAGGTCCTCGAGCTCGGCCTGGGTCGGCAGCGGGTGGCTCATGTCCTTGGCCAGCATGTGGGCGGCGTCGACGCGGAAGCCGTCCACCCCGCGGTCGGCCCAGAACCGCAGGGTGCCCAGGAAGTAGGCGCGCACCTCGGGATCGGCCCAGTTCAGATCGGGCTGTTCGGCGGCGAAGGTGTGCAGGTACCACTGCCCGTCCGGCACCCGGGTCCAGGCTGGCCCGCCGAACAGCGAGCTCCAGTCGGTGGGCGGCTGCGACCCGTCCGGCCCGGTGCCGTCGTAGAAGTGGTAACGCTCCCGGGCGGCGCTGCCCGGCCCGGCCGCGACCGCGTCGAGGAACCAGCGATGCAGGTTGGAGGAGTGGTTGGGCACGATGTCGATCAGCACCCGGATGCCGCGGGCGTGCAGCGCCTCGACGAGGGCGTCGAAGTCCGCGAGGGTGCCGATCCGCGGGTCGACGTCGCGGTAGTCGATGACGTCGTAGCCCCCGTCGGCGAGCTCCGACGGGTAGAACGGGCTCAACCAGACCGCGTCGATCCCTAGCCCGGCGAGGTAGTCGATCCGGGACGCGATGCCGCGCAGGTCGCCGATGCCGTCGCCGTTGGCGTCGGCGAAGCTCCGCGGATAGATCTGGTAGACCACCGCCTGCCGCCACCACTGTGCGCCGGCGGCTGGGACGACGGTCTCATTATCGAAGGGGAGGGACACGGGTGGTTCCTTTCGGTGAGTCAGTCGTCATCCCGGCGGACGCCGGGATCTCGTTGGTCGAACTCGTCGAGACCTTTCTGGGCCGGCTTTTGACGAGGGGTTCGATGAGCTCGACCCGTGGTGGCCGAGTAGTCGTGGGGCCGCCGGAGATCCCGGCCTTCGCCGGGATGACAGGGAGGCCGGGGCACCCGGTGGTCGAGCCCGTCGAGACCTCTCCGGATCGGCTGTGACAAGGGGTTTCGACAAGCTCAACCAGCGCTGGTCAGGCGGAGGATGCGGGATTCCCAGGGCGCGAGCACGGACGTCGCGGCGTCGTCGTGGGTGCCCAGCACCAACTCGGCACCGTCGAGACCCGGCAGGGAGTCCGGCGGGATCTCGGCCGGGGCCGACGAGCAGTTGGCGACGACCAGCAGGACCCGGTCGCCGAGCGTGCGGGTGAACGCCCAGAGCTGTTCGTGGTCGGGCAGCAGCAGGTCGAAGCGGCCCTCCCGGACCACCTCGTCGGCGTGCCGCAGCCGGATCAGCCGCTGGAAGTGGGCGAACACCGATCCGGGATCGCGCCGCGCGGCGTCGGCGTTGATCGCGGGGTAGTTGGGGTTGACCGGCATCCAGGGCACCCCGGCGGTGAAACCGGCATAGGGCGTGTCGTCCCACTGGACGGGGGTGCGGGCGTGATCACGGCTCTTCCTGGCCAGCGAACGCAGCACGTCGACCTCCGGAATGCCGGTGGCGACGGCGAGCGTGTGGTAGTTCAGCGATTCGACGTCGAGGTAGTGCCCGATCTCGGTGAGGGGGGCGTTGGTCATGCCGAACTCCTCGCCCTGGTACACGTACGGCGTCCCCTTGTGCAGGTGCAGCACGGTGGCGAGCGTCTTGGCCGAGTTCACCCGGTGTTCGGGCGAGTCGTCGCCGAAACGGGAGACGGCGCGGGGCTGGTCGTGGTTGTCGAGGTAGAGCGAGTTCCAGCCCGCCTCGGCCAGCCCGTACTGCCACTGCGCGAGGTTGTCCTTCAGCGCCGGCAGCGTCAGATCGGCGAGATCCCACTTGTTCCAGCCGACCTGGTCGAGGCTGACGTGCTCGAAGGTGAACACCATGTTCAGCTCGTGGCGCGCGGGATCGGTGATCCGTTGCGCCACCTCGATGGTCGCGCCCGGTGTCTCCCCGACGGTCAGCAGGTTCTGCGCGTCCAGGCCGACCTCTCGGTTCATCTCGGCGAGAAACTCGTCCAGCCTCGGGCCGTTCGCGATCTGCCACATGCCGCTGGGTGCGGCCGCGATCGGTCCACGCGAGGTCAGCACGGCGGGCTTGGAGATCAGGTTGATGACGTCCATCCGGAAGCCGTCCACACCGCGGTCGATCCACCAGCGCATCATGGCGTGAACCGCCTGGCGGACGTCCGGGTTCTCCCAGTTGAGGTCGGGCTGGCCCGGGCTGAAGATGCCGAGGTAGTACTCGCCGCTGCGCGGGTCATGGGTCCAGACCGAGGGTGCGAAGGCGGCCTGGCTGTCGTCGGGTTCGGCACCCGGCGTCCCGGGCTCGTGACCCGGGCGGGCCGGCCGCCAGAAGTACCAGTCCCGCTTGTCGGACGCCGGATCGCGGGATTCGATGAACCACGCGTGCTGGTCGGAGGTGTGGTTGACCACCAGGTCCATGATCAGCTTGATCCCGCGGTCGTGGGCCCGGCCGATCAGCTCGTCGAGATCGGCCAGGGTGCCGAACAGCGGGTCGATGTCGCGGTAGTCGCTGATGTCGTAGCCGTTGTCGATCTGCGGCGAGCGGTACACCGGCGAGAGCCACAGCACGTCGACGCCGAGCTCGGCCAGGTAGTCGAGCCGGCTGACGATGCCGGGAATGTCCCCGACACCGTCGGAGTTCGAGTCCTGGAACGAGCGCGGGTAGATCTGATAGACGACCGCCGAGCGCCACCAGCCGTCGGTGCGGGCGGCACGATCGGATTCCAGCGATGTGGTCACGTGTCTCTCCTGTCTGGGTCGGCCCAGTCCTGTCGCGCGGCCGATGGAGCCGGCGGCGGCGCACCGGCGCGCGCGACAGAGGCTGTGCTCGATGGGCGGATCTCCAAGCAGGACGCTACTTGATCGCACCCTGGGTCAGGCCGGACATCACCCAGCGTTGGGAGAAGACGTAGACGATGATCGCCGGCGCCATCGCCATCAGGTACGACGCGAAGCTCACGTTGTAGCTGTTGCTGAACTGGGTCTGGAAGATGCTGTTGACCACCGGGATCGTCTGCCACTCCGGCTGGGAGATGATCAGCGACGGCATCATGAAGTCGTTCCACGACCGCAGGAACGCGAAGATGCCGACCGTGGCGGCCATCGGCGACAGCAGCGGGAAGATCAGCTTCCAGAAGGTCTGCCAGGTGGTGGCGCCGTCCATCCGCATCGACTCCTCCAGTTCCAGCGGGATGGACCGCAGGAAGGTGGTGAACAGCAGCGTGTTGAACGCCAGGCTGAACACGATGTGCAGGATCGCCACGCCGACGTAGTTGTCCATGCCGAGGATGCCGGTCAGCTGCACCTGGGGCAGCGCGACGACCGGGAACGGGATGAACATGGCGGCCAGCAGGTAGAAGAACGAGTAGCGGAACGGCTTGCGGTCCCAGTTGCGGACGATGGCGTAGGAGGCCATCGCCGAGACGATGATCGCGCCCACCACGGTGAGCAGGGTGACCACCGCCGACACGGAGAACGCACGCGGGAAGTTGGTCAGCGCCCAGGCCTCGACGAAGCCGCTGACGCTGAACGGGTTGGGCAGGCTGAAGGCGTTCAGGTCGGTGGCCTGCTGGGTGGTCTTGAACGCCATCGCGACGGTGACGTAGAGCGGCACCAGCACCGTCAGCGCGGCGAGGCCCAGCAGGGCGGTGGCCGTCCAGTTGACCCGCTCCTGGCCGACGCGGCCCTTGCGGGACACCTTCTCGGCGGGAACGACTGCGGCGATCGGCGTGCTCATGCTCCGGTGGACCTTCCTTGGGTGACGCGCAGCTGCAGCAGCGCGATGAGGATCGTGATGATGAAGAAGACGGCGGCGTTCGCCATCTGGTAGGCGTAGTCACCACCCTGGAATCCCCGCAGGATCGTGAACGCGACGGAACGGGTCGCCGTACCCGGCCCGCCATCGGTGAGGGCGACGATCTGGTCGTAGACGCCCAGGTAGTCCTTGAAGCCGATGATCACGTTGATGCCGACGTAGCCGGCGACCAGCGGCAGCGTGATGTGGACCAGGTTCTGCCAGGGCGACGCCCCGTCGATGGAGCTCGCCTCGTAGACCTCGCCGGGAACGGTCATGAAGCCGGCGATGTAGATCAGCATGGCGGACGGGATGGAGCCCCACACCGTCACGATCACGATCGCGAACCAGGCCCAGTCCTCGTTGGCGAGCAGGCTCGTGGAGAACGTCTCCGAGCCGAACATCTCGCCGAGGACCGGGAGCGAGTTGTTGAACAGGAACTTGAACACGTAGGAGTAGATGATCGCCGAGATCACCATCGGGATCACGAAGATCGCGCGCAGCGGATTGGTGAATTTGATCTTCGACGTGAGGCCGAGCGCCAGGAAGAACGCGACGAGATTGACCAGGATCACCGTCACGAACGCGAACAGGAACGTGAAGGCGTAGGAGGACACGATGTTCTCGTCGCGGAACAGGGCGATGTAGTTGCGGAAGCCGATCCAGTCGAAGTCACCGAAGCCGATCGAGTTGGTGAAGCTCATCGTGAAGCCCGTGATCGCGGGGTAGATGATCAGCAGGGTGAACACAGCGACGGCGGGGAACAGCAGGAACCAGTAGATCGGCTCCACCCGCCGCCGCGGCCTGAGCTCCTGGGCCAGGTCGGACGCCTTCGTCCGGGGAGTGGTTGTGGTTGCCATGGTGGTGACTCCTTAGTCAGGACCGGAAGGCGAGTCGGGACCAGTCCCGGTCCAGCTGCGCCAGCAGCGGTTCGGGGGCTTCGCCGAAGACGATGGACTGGAAGTAGTTGGGCGCCGGGAGGTTGTTCGGGATGAACTGCGACGGTCCCATGTAGAAACGGCCCGAGTCGTAGAACGGCTGCATGCCGACGATCCGCCGGTCGGTCGCCGGCGGGGCGGTCTTGGTGGTGCCGAAGCCGAGGAACTGCGCGTTGTACGGGTCCTGGATCTTCGGCTGCATCAGGTGCTGCAGGAACGCGCGGGCGCCCTCGCGGCCGTCCGCGACCTCGGGGATCCACAGCGACAGGTCGATGTTGACCCGCACCTTCAGGTCGGCGGGGTCGTTGGTGGCGGGCAGCGGGAAGGTGCCGAGGTCGAGGTCCTTGCCGACCTTGTCGAACTCGCCGAACGCCCAGGGACCCTGGAAGATCATCGCGGCGGCGCCGTTCGCGAACGCGGTGTTGCCGTCGCCGTAGCCGCGGCTGGCGGCGTCCGCGTTGATGTACTTGGTCAGCTCGACCATCTTCTTGACCGGCTCCAGCATCGTCTTCTGGAGGAGACCTCGGAGTCGGGACCGACGTCCACGCCGATCTCGTTCATCTTCCGGTAGAACTCGGCGATGTCGACCATGCCGCCGGCGGGATAGTCGAACCAGCCCTGCATGATCGTCCAGGGATCCATGAAGGTCGCATAGATCGGTGTGACGCCCTTGCCCTTCAGGGTCTCGCAGACGTCGATCAGCGCATCCCAGGTGGTCGGCACCTCGACGCCGTTGTCGGCGAAGATCCGCTTGTTGTAGATCACGGACGCCGCCATCGCCGAGTACGGGATGACGCTGGTGCGGCCCGGGTACTGCGGGTACGCCTTGGTCAGCGTGACGATGTCGTCGCGGATGGTCGCCGCCTCGGGCAGGTCGCTGAGATCGGAGAGGGCGCCGCGCTCCATGAAGCGGGCCATCTCCAGGTTGTAGTTCAGCAGGCCGAGGTCGGGCGGGTTGTTGCGGACGAAGCTCGCCGACAGGTTGGTCGAGATGTCGTGCAGGATTCGGTACGTGCCCTGCGAGGCGGTGAAGTCCGCGGCGAGCTGGCGGAAGTAGGGCACCGCCTCGGGCTTGGACTGGTAGAAGGTGATGGTCTGCTGGGCGCCGGCCGTGCATCCGGTGAGCCAGGGCACGGTGCTCGCGGCGCCGACCGCCCCGAGCGTGGTCAGGAAGGTGCGCCGGGACGGGGACCAGGTACTGAGCGGGGTGGCGTTCGTTGCGGGATTGCCCGGTGAGGAGTGGGGCACGTCGTTGTCCCTTCGGGGGTCGTCAGTGACTGCGCCGTTTTCTGTGCTGAATAAATAGAGTCGTCGCAGAAATTTGGACTGCGGGTAGGATGCCCCAAGCTCGCGAGACGGTCAAGGGGGAATCGAGGCATGAATCTCACCGACGGCCACC
This sequence comes from Propionibacteriaceae bacterium, assembly GCA_030450535.1. GTDB lineage: Bacteria > Actinomycetota > Actinomycetes > Propionibacteriales > Propionibacteriaceae > Propioniciclava. The sequence goes on along the minus strand of JAKDIK010000117.1, from coordinate 1,384 downwards.
TGCGTCATCGCCTGAGCACGGCCGCGGTCCTGGAGTTCGCCTGGGACGCCGGTGCCTTCCGGGCGGACCACGTCATGGCGGCTCTCGGCCTCACCCGATCGACCGCACTGGCCGCCCTGGACACGCTCATCGAGGTCGGCCTGATCAGCGAGCTGCCCAGCGCCGGACCCGAGGACGGCCAGCGGTTGGGCCGGCCCGCGCGCCGCTTCGAGTTGCGCGGCGAGGCGGGCGTGGTGGTCGGGATCGACGCGGGGGAGCGGCAGTTCACCGCGACCGTCGCCGATCTCGCCGGCTGCGTCCTGGCGCGGGAGCGCAGCCACGTCCGGGGCTTCACCGACGCCGCGCTGCTGCCCTTCGCCGACCTCGACAGGGGCGAGCGACCCGAGGCGGCGTTCCGGGTCATCGACGCGGCGCTGGCCTCGGCCGGCCGGACGCGCGCCGAGGTGATCGGCGTGGGCGTGGGGATCCCCGCCCCGGTGGACGCCGACGGCGGCTCGCCCTCGCCCCCCTCCGGCTTCTGGCCGCACCTGAACCGCGGGCTGCAGCCGGCGCTGAGCGGCGAGTTCCCGGCCGTCCGGGTGGAGAACGACGCGGCGCTCGCGGCGGTCGCCGAGGGCACCCTGGGCGAGGCGCGCGGGTACGACGACTTCATCGCGATCCTGGTCGGACGCCGGCTCGGCTCGGGCGTCTTCCTCGACGGCCGGCTGGTGCGCGGCGCGCACGGCGGCGTGGGCGAGCTGGAGGGCTTCACCTACGTCGCGGGCATCGGCAACACCCACGGGATCGGGCTGCGCACCGAACAGTGGATCCGCGGCGCGCTGGCCGAGGGCCGCGTGCCGGCGGACCATCCCTGGGCGCAACTGCCCGAAGCCGGCCTCACCGCGAAGGCGGCGCTCGCCGCCGCCGACCTCGAAGACCCCGTCTCGCGACCGCTGCTGGAGGAACTCGGCAACACGCTGGGACGGATGTGCAACGTCGTCTCGCGGTTCTACGACCCGGGCCTGATCGTCGTCTGCGGCGCCATGGCCGGGGCGCTGGGCGACCTGATCGAGATCGCCCGCAGTCACGTCCGTGCCGAGTCCCAGCTGCCGCCGCCGCAGATCGTCGCCTCGCGGCTCGGCGGCGACATCGTCTCGCTCGGCGCGGTGTCGGCGGCCCGCGAGGCGGCCCGCGCGATCGCGCTCACGCTGTTCACCGAGCGCCATCGCGAATAGGCGGCGAGCCGGTCGGCGGTCCCCGATCCGGGCTGCCGGGTTGCGTCAGTCGGCGGACTGGTGGGCCCGGCTGGGCTCCGGGCGCGGGGGCGGGGGTGGCGCGTCGAGCGCGCGCAGCATCCGCTCGAGCATCGCGCGGCGGTCGCTCCGGCCGGGCTCGGCCCGGGCGG
>JAKDIK010000116.1 GCA_030450535.1 Propionibacteriaceae bacterium | reverse complement strand
CTACCCGAGCACCGGGGCCGACCGTCCCGAGTACGAGCCGCGCGGGTGCCCCCGCGGCGCCGCCTTCTCCTGGTACACCTACTCGCCCACACGCGTGCGCTACCCCTATGTGCGCGGCGTGCTGCTCGAGATGTACCGCGAGGCCCGTGAGGCCCACGGCGGCGACGCCGTGGCGGCCTGGGCCTCGATCGTGGACGACCCGGCCAAGCGCCGGGAGTTCCAGCAGGCCCGCGGCAAGGGCGGGCTCGTGCGCGCGTCCTGGCAGGAGGCCCTCGAGATGACGGCCGCGGCCCACGTGCACACGATCGGCGCCTACGGCCCGGACCGCTGCGTGGGCTTCTCGCCGATCCCGGCCATGTCCATGGTCTCCCACGCCGCCGGCGCCCGGTTCATCAACCTCATCGGCGGCGTGATGAACAGCTTCTACGACTGGTACGCGGACCTGCCCGTGGCCTCGCCGCAGGTCTTCGGCGACCAGACGGATGTCCCGGAGTCCGGGGACTGGTGGGATGCCACCTACCTCATGATGTGGGGCTCCAACATCCCCGTGACCCGCACCCCGGACGCCCACTGGGTCGCGGAGGTGCGCTACCGCGGCACCAAGGTCGTCTCGGTCTCCCCGGACTACGCGGACAGCACCAAGTTCGCCGACGAGTGGCTGCCCGCCCAGCCCGGCTCGGACGCCGCGCTGGCCATGAGCATGGGCCAGGTCATCCTCACGGAGCACTTCGCGCACAAGCGGACCCCGTTCTTCGAGGACTACGTCAAGCAGTTCACGGACCTCCCGTTCCTGGTCACCCTGGTCACCGACGAGAACGGGCAGACCGTCCCGGGCAAGTTCGTCACCGCCGAGGACCTCGGCTCGGATCAGGCGGATCCCGCGTTCAAGACCGTGATGCTCGAGCGCGCCACGGGCGAGGCCTTCATCCCCAAGGGCTCCATGGGCTTCCGCTACAACGCCCAGGATGAGGGCGACTGGAACCTGGACCTCGAGGGCCACGACCCGGCGCTGTCGATCATGGACCTGGGCGACTGGGACGGGGCGGCTTCGGAGATCGCGCTGCCGGCCTTCGTCGACGACACCGGCGAGGGCTCCGTGGTCCGCCGCGGCGTGCCCGTCCGCACGGTGGCGGGCCGGACGGTCACCACGGTCTTCGACCTGATGCTCGCCCAGTACGCGGTCGGGCGCGACGGCCTGCCGGGCCAGTGGTCCGCCGGCTACGACGACGCCGAGACCGCCTACACCCCCGCATGGCAGGAGGCCATCTCCTCCGTCCCGGCCGAGGCCGCGATCCGCGTGGCCCGCGAGTTCGCCGCCAACGCCGAGCGCTCCGGCGGTCGGTCCATGATCATCCTGGGCGGCGGGCTGTGCCAGTGGTACCACGGCGATGTCACCTACCGCGCGATCCTGGCCATGCTCATGCTGTGCGGCTGCCAGGGCCGCAACGGCGGCGGCTGGGCGCACTACGTGGGTCAGGAGAAGGCCCGTCCCATCACCGGGTGGGCCACCATGGCCTCCGCCAGCGACTGGTCGCGCCCGCCGCGGTTCATGATCGGCACCGCGTTCTGGTACATGCACACCGACCAGTTCCGCCAGGACGGCCACTCCTCGGCGCACCTGCAGTCCCCGCTGGCCAAGGGCCATCTGAACGGCATGCACACCGCTGACGTCGTGGCCCAGTCCACGCGCCTGGGCTGGATGCCGTTCTACCCGCAGTTCACGCAGAACCCGCTCGACGTCGCCGACGCCGCAGCGGCTGCCGTCGAGCGCGGGGAGGCCGAATCGGAGGGCCAGTGGGTCGCCGATCAGGCCAAGGCCGGGAAGCTGCAGTTCGCGGTCGAGGACCCGGACGCGGAGGCGAACTGGGCGCGCACGCTCGTGCTGTGGCGCTCGAACCTGCTGGGCTCCTCCGCCAAGGGCGAGGAGTACTTCCTCAAGCACCTGCTGGGCACGCAGAACAACGTGCTGGGCCAGGACCACGTGGACCACAAGCCCCGCGACGTCGCCTGGCACGAGAAGGCGCCGGAGGGCAAGCTCGACCTGCTGGTCTCGGCGGACTTCCGCATGACGTCGTCCACGCTGCTCTCGGACGTCGTCTTCCCGGCCGCCACCTGGTACGAGAAGTTCGACCTCTCCTCCACGGACATGCACCCGTACGTCCATGCCTTCAACCCGGCGATCACCCCGCCGTGGGAGGCCAAGACGGATCACGAGCTGTTCCGGCTGCTCTCGGACGAGGTCGCGCGCCTGTCCAAGGGCCGTCTGGACACCCGGCACGACCTGGTGGCCACCGCGATCACCCATGACACCCCGGGGCAGATCAACCAGCCCGGCGGGCACGTTCCCGAGTGGCGCGGCACGGACCTTCCGGCGGTGCCGGGGAAGAACTTCCCCAACCTCAAGGTCGTGGAGCGCGACTACACCGCGATCGGCGACAAGTTCGTGGCGCTCGGCCCGCTGGCGGACAAGCTCGGGCTGACCACCAAGAACATCACCTTCGACGTCAACCACGAGGTCGAGGCGCTGGGGCGCAAGCACGGAGTCTTCGACTCCGGTGCGGCTGAGGGCCGACCCGCGATCGAGACCGACGCCCGCATGGCCGAGGCCATCCTGGCGCTGTCCGGGACCACCAACGGCGAGCTGGCTGTGCAGGGCTTCAAGACCCTCGAGAAGCGCGTGGGCAAGCAGCTGCACGACCTGGCGCTGGGCTCGGAGGAGAAGAAGATCACCTTCGCGGACACCCAGGCAGCCCCGGTGCCGGTCATCACCTCCCCGGAGTGGTCCGGCTCGGAGACGGGCGGACGGCGCTACGCCCCCTTCACGGTGAACATCGAGCGGCTCAAGCCGTTCCACACCCTCACCGGGCGCATGCACTTCTTCCTGGACCACGACTGGATGTCGGACATGGGCGAGAACCTGCCGACCTACCGGCCGCCGCTGAACAGCGCGGCGCTGTTCGGCGAGCCGCGGCTCGGCGAGCGCGGGGACCTCTCGGTGGCCGTGCGCTACCTGACCCCGCACAACAAGTGGTCCATCCACTCCGAGTACCAGGACAACCTGTTCATGCTCTCGCTCTCGCGAGGCGGCACGTCGGTGTGGATGTCGGACGAGGACGCGGCGCTGATCGAGGTCAGGGACAACGACTGGGTCGAGTGCGTGAACACCAACGGCGTGTTCGTGGGGCGGGCGATCGTCACCAGCCGCATGCGCCCCGGAGCGGTCTTCGTCCACCACGCGCAGGAGCGCACGATCGACGTCCCCAAGTCCGAGGCCACCGGCCGCCGCGGCGGCATCCACAACTCGGTCACCCGGATCATGCTCAAGCCCACGCACATGGTGGGCGGCTACGCCCAGCAGTCCTGGGCGTTCAACTACCACGGCCCCACCGGCAACAACCGAGATGTCACCTCGGTCGTCCGCAAGCGCTCGCAGGAGGTCCAGTACTGATGCGCATCATGGCTCAGACCGCGATGGTCATGACCCTCGACAAGTGCCTGGGGTGCCACACGTGCTCCGTGACGTGCAAGCAGGCGTGGACCAACCGCGCCGGCACCGAGTACGTCTGGTTCAACAACGTGGAGACCCGCCCCGGGCAGGGCTATCCGCGCCGCTACGAGGACCAGGAGAAGTGGCGCGGTGGCTGGACGCTCAACCGCCGCGGCAACCTGCAGCTCAAGTCGGGCAGCCGCCTGCAGAAGCTCTTCGGCATCTTCGCCTCGCCGGTGCAGCCGCACCTGGACGACTACTACGAGCCGTGGACCTACGACTACGAGAACCTCGTCTCGGCTCCGGCCTCGGACGACTTCCCGGTGGCCAAGCCCAAGTCGCTGATCACCGGCAAGGACACCAAGATCGAGTGGTCGGCGAACTGGGACGACTCCCTGGGCGGCATCGAGGCCACGGAGTCCCAGGACCCGGTGCTGCAGAAGCTGCGCCGGGACTCGGAGGACCGCATCAAGCTGGACTTCGAGAAGACCTTCATGTTCCACCTGCCGCGGATCTGCGAGCACTGCCTGAACCCGTCCTGCATGGCGGCCTGCCCGTCGGGGGCGATCTACAAGCGCGCCGAGGACGGCATCGTGCTGGTCGATCAGGATCAGTGCCGCGGCTGGCGCCAGTGCATCACCGGCTGCCCCTACAAGAAGATCTACTACAACCACAAGACGGGCAAGGCCGAGAAGTGCACGTTCTGCTACCCCCGCGTGGAGGTCGGCATCCCCACGGTCTGCGCCGAGACCTGCGTGGGTCGCATGCGCTACATCGGCATCTTCCTCTACGACGCCGATCGCGTCACCGAGGCCGCTGCGACCCCGGATGAGAAGGACCTCTACGAGGCCCAGCTCGACCTGATGCTCGACCCGAACGACCCCGAGGTCCAGCGCCAGGCCCGCGCCGACGGCATCCCCGACGACTGGATGGAGGCCGCGCGCAAGTCGCCCGTCTACAAGCTGGCCAAGGAGCTGCGGGTGGCCCTGCCCCTGCACCCCGAGTACCGCACCATGCCGATGGTCTGGTACGTCCCGCCGCTGTCGCCGATCGTGGACCTTCTGTCCACCCAGGGCCACGACGGCCAGGACCTCGACGTCCTGTTCGGGGCGATCGACTCGCTGCGCATCCCGGTGGAGTACCTGGCCGAGCTGTTCACGGCCGGGGACACCGAGATCATCACGAACGTGCTGCGCAAGCTGGCGGCCATGCGCTCCTACATGCGCGACATCACCCTGGGCGACCAGGCCGATGAGTCGATCGCCCAGGCCGTGGGCATGACCGGCTCGCAGATGTACGAGATGTACCGCCTCATGGCGATCGCCAAGTACTCCGAGCGCTACGTCATCCCCACCGCGCACACCGAGGACGCCCACAACCTCGAGGAGATGGGCTGCTCCCTGGATGGCGACGGCGGCCCGGGCATGGGCCAGATGGGCGGTCTCGGCGAGGCCTCCGGGCGCCCCATGCCGGTGGCGGTCGAGAACTTCGCCACGCTCAAGGCGCGCCAGACCGCTGACTCGCCTGCGGGTGCCTCCGAGATGTCGGGCCGGGTGAACCTCCTGAACTGGGACGGCAACGGGACCCCGTACGGGCTGTTCCCGGAGAGCTCGTCCCCCGGGTCGAAGGGGGAGCCGCGATGAGCCTGCTGGCCAGGATCTTCGGGCTGGGCGGCAAGGGCACCGTCGAGACGGCGCCGTGGCGCGATGCCGACCCCCAGCGCTCCGCAGTAGTGCGCCAGTCGGCGGCACTTCTGCTGGGCTACCCGGACCGGGAGCTGCTCGGGCGGATCCCGCAGATCCGCGCGGCGCTGCAGGAGGTCGGGGTGGATCCGGCGCCGGTGGACCGCCTCGAGCAGTGGATGCTCTCCAAGCCGCTGGCCGAGGTCCAGGGCGACTGGGTCCAGGAGTACGACCTCTCGCGCCGGCACAGCCTCCACCTCACGTACTGGACCGACGGCGACACCCGTCGCCGCGGCGAGTCGCTGCTGTCGTTCAAGGAGCTCTACGCCGAGCACGGGTTCCGCCTGGACGACTCGGAGCTGCCCGATCACCTCCCCGTGGTCCTGGAGTTCGCAGCGCTCGTGGCCCCCGACGACGGCGCAGAGCTGCTGCAGCGCTACCGGCCCTCGCTGGAGCTGCTGCGCCTGGCGCTGAAGGACGACGGCCTCCCGCACCTGGGGATCGTCGAGCTCGTGTGCACCACGCTGCCCGGAGCCTCCCCGGAGGACCGCGACGCCGTGATGCGCATGGCCGGCTACGGCCCTCCCACCGAGACCGTGGGCCTGCAGCCGTTCGATCCGCGGCTGCTGCCGCTGTCCGACTCCTCGGCCTCGGGGATGACCGGCGGGGCGGCAGGTGCCGTGCCTGTGGATCCGGCGACCCATCCCTCGGCCGCGCATGCCGCTGCAGGCTGCACCCCCACCCACCGACGCGAGGCCGCCGCCTCCACGAGCTCCAGGGACTGAGACCGCATGAACACCACCGACATCCTGCTGTGGGGTGTGCTGCCCTACGTGGTGCTGCTGATCTTCATCGGCGGCACGATCTGGCGCTACAAGTACGACCAGTTCGGCTGGACCACCCGCTCGTCGTCCCTGTACGAGGGGAAGCTGCTGCGGATCGCCTCGCCGCTGTTCCACTTCGGGATCCTGGCGGTGCTGATCGGGCACATCGTGGGCCTGGTCATCCCCAAGTCCTGGACGGACTTCGCCGGGGTGTCCGAGTACATGTACCACATCATGGCGCTGACGATCGGCATGTTCGCGGGCTTCGGCACGCTGGTGGGCCTGGCCCTGCTGATCTACCGCCGCCGCACCACAGGCCCGGTGTTCATGGCCACCACGAACAACGACAAGATGATGTACGTCCTGCTGGTGCTGGCCCTGCTGGCGGGCATCGCGACCACGCTGATCTCGGTCTTCGACAACACCGTCGTGAACTACCGCGAGACCGTCTCCCCGTGGTTCCGCTCGATATGGATCCTGCAGCCGGACGTGGGCGCCATGGCCGCGTCGTCGCCCTCGTTCAAGGTGCACGTGCTGTTCGCGTTCGCGCTGTTCATCGCCTGGCCGTTCACCCGCCTGATCCACGCGTTCACGGCGCCGGTGCACTACCTCTTCCGGCCGTACATCATCTACCGCTCCCGGGACCGGGGCCGCACCACCGGCCACGCCCCCGTGCGCCGCGGCTGGGACCCGATCGGGACGCAGGACCGCGCGCCGTCGTCGGCCTCCCGGCCCAAGCGCCAGCCGACGTCCTCCGGGCGCCGCTGACGCGCCCCTCCCACGGCCCCACTGCACACCCTCGCGCCGCCTCGAGCGCGGCGCCGACCACCAGGAGATCACCCATGTCCGCTGAGGGCACCCGACCGTCCGTCGACGCCGAGCTGAAGGTCGGCCAGACCCGGAACCTGATCATCGCGACCCTGGCCTCCGTGATGGGCTTCTGGGCCTGGACCATCATCGGCCCGCTGTCCTCGCGCTACTCGCAGGCCATGGACCTCACCGCGGGGCAGACCTCGATCCTCGTGGCCATGCCGATCCTGGTCGGCTCCGTGGCCCGCGTCCCGGTGGGGGCGCTGACCGACCGCTACGGCGGGCGCGTCATGTTCACCGCGATCCTGGGCGTGACCGCTCCGCTCGTGCTGCTCACCGCGATCGTGGGGCAGCTGAACAGCTTCGGGCTGCTCGTCTTCGTCTCGTTCTTCCTGGGCATCGCCGGCACGGTCTTCGCGATCGGCATCCCGTTCTGCTCGGCCTGGTACGAGGCCCACCGCAAGGGCTTCGCGACCGGCGTGTTCGGCGCGGGCATGGTCGGCACCGCGGTCTCCGCCTTCGTCACCCCGCGCATCGTGGCGGGTCTGGGCTACATGGGCGCCCACGTGCTGATCGCGGTGCTGGTGGCCGCCATGGCCGCGATCAGCTGGATCGCGCTGCGCGAGTCGCCCACGCGACGCGGACTGGAGCCCACGCCCATGATGCCCAAGCTCAAGGCCGCCTTCGCGCTGAAGGAGACCTGGATGCTGTGCTTCATGTACGCGATCGTCTTCGGCGCGTTCGTCGCCTTCTCGAACTACCTGCCGACGTATCTGGGCAACGTCTACGACTACGACCCCACGGCCGCGGGCACCCGCACCGCCGGATTCGCCCTGGCCGCGGTGATCGCCCGGCCGATCGGCGGCACCGCGCCGATCTGCGCATCGGTCCAGTCCCACCAGCGCAGTTCGAGAAGCATGGCGCGTTCCGCCTCGGCGAAGCGGTGCCGGATCAGCCGCGCCGGATTGCCGCCCACGATGGCG
>JAKDIK010000362.1 GCA_030450535.1 Propionibacteriaceae bacterium | reverse complement strand
AACCCCAAGACCCCACCGTCACCACCGCCCAGAGGAGAACCCATGGGAGAACTGCCCGGATTCGTCATTCCGCTCGTCGGCATTCTGGCTGTCGTCATCTTGCTCGCACTGGTGATCGTCACCCGCTACAAGGTGGCGGGCCCGAACGAGGCGTACATCGTCACCGGACGCCGCGGCAAGGAGGTGCGCAACCTCGAGACCGGCGAGATCAGCCACGACCTGTCGGGCCAGAAGGTCGTCATGGGCGGCGGCGTGTTCGTGGTGCCGTTCGTGCAGCGCCTGCACATCCTCGACCTGTCGAGCCGCCGCATTCCGGTGACGATCCGGGGCGCCGTGTCGGGCCAGGGCGTCAAGCTGAATCTCGAGGGCGTGGCCATGGTCAAGGTGGGCGGCAACGAGGACCAGATCCGAGCCGCCGCCCAGCGCTTCCTCAGCCAGCAGGAGGAGGTCGAGACCTTCACCCAGGAGGTGCTCGCCGGCGCCCTCCGCTCGATCGTCGGTTCGCTGAGCGTCGAGCAGATCATCCGCGACCGCGCGACGTTTGCGCAGAAGGTCGCCGACGAGTCGGAGGCGTCGCTGACCGGTCAGGGGCTCCTGCTCGACACCTTCCAGATCCAGGACATCACCGACGACGGCCAGTACCTCGCCGATCTGGGGCGTCCCGAGGCGGCCCGCATCGGGCAACTCGCCGCCATCGCCGAGGCGCAGGCGCGACAGGCGTCCGAGCAGGCCCGCGTGGCGGCGGAACAGGAGATCGCGGTCGCCAACCGCCAGCTCGCCCTGAAGAACGCCGAGATCAAGGCCGAGACCGACGCCGCGTCGGCCCAGGCGGCGGCCGCCGGCCCGCTCGCCCAGGCCGATCGCGACCAGGCGATCCTGTTGGAGCGCGAAAAGGTCGCCGAGCGCCAGGCGGCGCTGAAGGAGCGCGAGCTCGACACCGAGGTGCGGCGCCCGGCCGACGCCGAGCGCTACCGCATCGAGACCGAGGCGGCGGCCAAGCGGCAGGCGTCCATCCTCGCGGCGGAGGCCAACAAGGCTGCGTCCATCGCGGCCGCCGAGGCGGACGCCGAGAAGTCCCGTCTCACCGGCGTCGGCGAGCAGTCCCGGCGCGCCGCGCTGGCCGAGGCCGAGGCGATCGAGGGCGCCAAGCGCGGTGAGGCCGAGAAGGCGCGACGCACCGCCGAGGCGCTCGCGCTCAAGGCCGAGGGCGACGCGAAGGCGTCCGCGATCCTCGCGACCGGTGAGGCCGAGGCCGAGGCGATGAACAAGCGCGCCGACGCTTATGCCCGCTACAACGAGGCTGCGGTGCTGGAGATGCTGGTCTCGGTGCTGCCCGAGGTGGCCAAGCAGGTGGCCGCGCCGATGGCGTCCATCGACAAGATGACGGTGGTCTCGACCGACGGCGCTGCGGCGATCCCGAGGACGGTGACGACGAACCTGGTGCAGGTGATGGATCTGCTGAAGTCCACCACGGGCGTCGATCTGGGCCGGCTGATCGAGAAGTACGGACTGGCCACCGACGAGGTCGCTGAGAAGGCCGGTGAGGCCGTGCCCGGCGAGGTCGTCGAGCGCTCCTGAGCGTCATGTCGGATTTCTGCTAGAGATCAGGCCGTCCGTCGGGAACCATGGAACCCGTGATGCCCGATCGGACGACCTGCCTGGCCGCCGTCGCCAGCCGCGACGCGCGGTTCGACGGCGCCTTCTTCACGGGCGTCACGTCCACCGGGATCTACTGCCGGCCGAGTTGCCCTGCCCGGACGCCGACGCCGCGGCACTGCACGTTCCACCCCAGCGCCGCCGCGGCGCAGGCCGCCGGCTTCCGCGCCTGCAAGCGGTGCCGCCCGGACGCGGTTCCCGGCTCGTCCGACTGGGAACCCCGCGCGGACGCCACCGCCCGGGCCGTCCGGCTCATCGCCGACGGGGTCGTCGATCGCGACGGCGTCGACGGGCTGGCGCGCCGCCTCGGCTACTCGGCGCGCCAGCTCGAACGCCTGACGCTGGCCGAGCTCGGCGCCACCCCCCTCGGCCTCGCCCGCGCCCAGCGAGCGCACACCGCGCGGCTGCTGCTCCAGACCACCGGGCTGCCGATCGCCGACGTCGCGTTCGCGGCCGGGTTCGGCTCGCTGCGGTCGTTCAACGACACGGTCGCCACCGCCTATGCGGCCACCCCGACCCAGTTGCGGGCCGCCTCACCCGCGGGGCGCGCGGACCCGCACCCCTACCCGAACCCGGACGCCGGCGGAGCCGGTGCACCCCTGCTGCGGCTCCAGGTACGCCTGGCGCTGCGGCTGCCGTTCAATCCGGGCAACCTCTTCGGTCACCTGGCGGCCACCGCGGTGCCGGGCGTCGAGGAGTGGCGCGCCGGCGCGTACCGTCGCACCCTGCGGCTGCCCTGCGGCCCCGGGATCGCCGCTCTCGCCCCCCCCCCCGCCCCCCACGCGGCGCCCCGGCCCCAGCGCGCCCCCCCCCCCCGGCCCCCCCCCAAACGCCGCGGC
>JAKDIK010000115.1 GCA_030450535.1 Propionibacteriaceae bacterium | reverse complement strand
CCCAGCCGCACACCTCCGCCGGCCGCATCCCCACCGACAAGGGCTATCGCCTCTTCGTCGACCGCCTCGCGGCCGTGAAGCCGCTGACGCTGGCCGAGCGGCGGGCCATCACCACGTTCCTGTCCGGGGCTCTCGACGTGGACGACGTCGTGCGGCGCACCGTTGCCCTGCTCGCTCAGGTGACGCGGCAGGTCGCCATCGTGCAGTACCCGGTGCTCACCAGTTCGACCATTCGCCACGTCGAGATCATCCGGCTGGGTGGCGACCGCGGCCTCGTCATGGTCGTGACCAGCACCGGCAGCATCGAGCAGCGGCCCGTCCCGCTCGGCGAGGTCGAGGACGCCGACCTGGCGCTCGTGCGCGCCCGCGTCGCCGAGCGTCTCGTCGGCGCCACGCCGCGGGAGGCCGTCGAGCGGCTCGGGGGTCTCGCGGACGCCCTCCCGCCGCTCCTCGGCACGCTGGCAGCCACGGTCACCGCCGCCCTCATCGAGGTGGTGAGCGCGGACGCCAGCACGCGCGTGGTGGTGGGCGGTGTCCCCAACCTCACCCGCTTCGGCGACCAGTTCGAGACCACCGTGAAGCCGGTGCTGGAGGCGCTGGAGGAGCAGGTCGTCCTCCTGCGCCTGCTCGGCGAGGCGACGATCCCCAACGACGTGACTGTGCGCATCGGTCACGAGAACCTGTACGAGCCGCTCCAGTCGACGTCGGTGGTGGCGTCGGCGTATGGTGCGGATTCCGATGTGTGGGCCACCCTCGGCATCGTGGGACCCACCCGCATGGACTACCCGTCCACCATCGCGTCCGTGCGCGCCGTCGCGCGGTACGTGGGCCGTTTCCTGGCCGAGGGTTGATCCCGCGGACGCCGATGCCCACCCATGACCTTGACCCCATGACCCTGACCTTTTGACCCGAAGACCCAGACGAGGACGACGTTGAGCGACTACTACGAGGTTCTGGGCGTGCCCCGGGACGCCACGGCCGAGCAGATCAAGAAGGCGTACCGCCGGCTCGCCATGAAGTACCACCCCGACGTGGCCGACGATCCCGCCAGCGCCGAGAAGTTCAAGGAGGTCGGCGAGGCCTACACCGTGCTTTCCGACCAGCAGAAGCGCCAGATGTACGACCTCGGCGGCGACCCGATGCACGCCGGCGGCGGACCCGGCGGCATGGGGGGCTTCGGCTTCCCGGGCGGCGCGGCCGGCTTCGACGTGGGCGGTCTGTTCGATGCCATGTTCGGCGGGCAGGGCCAGCGCGGGCCGCGCAGCCGCGTCCGCAAGGGCCAGGACGCCCTCGTCCGGCTCAGCCTGAACCTCGCCGAGGCCGCGTTCGGCGTCACCAAGCCGGTGCTCGTCGAGACGGCCGTGGTGTGCCCATCGTGTTCCGGCCGCGGCGCGGCCGACGGCAGCGAACCGGTCACCTGCTCGACCTGTCACGGCCAGGGCGACGTGCAGGCGGTGCAACGCAGCTTCCTCGGCGACATCCGCACCGTGCAGCCCTGCCCGACCTGCCGCGGCTACGGCACCGTGATTCCCCACCCGTGCGGCGAGTGCTCCGGTGAGGGCCGCGTCCGCAGCACGCGCACGATCAACGTGAAGATTCCAGCCGGTGTCAGCACCGGCAACCGCGTCCACCTCGACTCCCAGGGCGAGGTCGGCCCGGGCGGTGGCCCCGCCGGCGACCTGTACGTGGAGCTCGCGGTCAACCCCCACCCGGTCTTCAAGCGGGACGGCGACAACCTCGAGATGGTCGCCAAACTACCGATGACCGCCGCTGCGCTGGGCACCGAGGTGTGGCTCGACACCATCGACGCCGAGACCGAGGGGGCCCCCGAGGAGGACGCGAAGGTACGGCTCGAGGTACCCTCCGGCACCCAGTCGGGCACCCGGTTGGTGTTGCAGGGCCGCGGCGTGCCGCGGCTGCGTGGCGCCGGACGCGGCGATCTCGGCGTTACCCTGTTGGTGCAGACGCCCACCTCGCTGGACGAGACCCAGCGCGACCTGCTGCGCCAATTGGCGGCAGAGCGCGACGAGACCCGCCCGGCGGCCACGGTGGACCACGGACACAAGGGCTTCTTCAGCCGCCTGAAGGACGCCTTCGACGGCTGACTGCACGGTGCAGCCAGACCCAGCCACCCACACAGCCACCACGCCGCGACGAGAGAGGATCCGACACGATGACGGAGGCGCTGTTCCTCGCGGATCTCAACCACGCCCGCGTCGGTGATGAGTTCACCCTCGGCGGCGACGAGGGCCGTCACGCCGCGGCCGTGCGACGCATTCGGCTCGGCGAGACCATCCTGATCTCCGACGGCGCGGGCCACGCGATCCGCGGCGACGTTACCTCCGTCGACAAGGTCTCGGTCACGCTGCGGGTGGACGAGGTGCTGGCCGCCGACACGCCGACCGTCCGCTACGTCGTCGCCCAGGCGCTCGCCAAGGGCGACCGCGCCGAACTCGCCGTCGAGATGCTCACCGAGGTGGGCGTCGATCGCATCATTCCGTGGCAGGCGGCGCGGTCGATCGTCAAGTGGTCGCCCGAGCGTGAGGAGCGCCAGGCCGGACGCTGGCGCGCCACCGCCCGGGAGGCCACCAAACAGAGCCGCCGGCTGCGCGTCCCGATCATTGCCGCCCCCATGTCGACCCGCGAGTTGGCGCTGTTCGCCGGTCAGGCGGCCGTCACGCTGATCCTGCACGAGGGAGCCCGGGATCCACTGCCGCAGCTCAGTCTGCCCCCCGAGGGGGACGTGCTCGTCATCGTGGGGCCCGAGGGAGGGCTGACCGACGCCGAGATCACGGCATTCGAGGGGGCGGGCGGTCACCAGGTGCTCGTCAGCGACGCCGTGCTGCGGACGTCCACGGCCGGTGTCGTCGCGGTGGCTCAGGCCCAGGCGCTCCAGCATCGCGTGGACAAGGCCAAGTGAGCGGCTTCTCCTTCACACCCGGCGTCCAACTCTCCGGGGGACGCGGCCGCACCGGCGTGATCGCCACGCCCCACGGCGAGATCCGGACGCCGGCGTTCATCGTCGTCGGCACCAAGGCCACGGTGAAGGCCGTCCTGCCCGAGTCCGTCGCCGAACTCGGTGCGCAGGCCGTCCTCGCGAACGCCTATCACCTGTACCTGCAGCCGGGCTCCGACATCGTGGACGCCGCCGGCGGCCTCGGTGCGTTCATGAACTGGCCGGGCCCCACCTTCACCGATTCGGGTGGCTTCCAGGTGATGAGCCTGGGCGTCGGGTTCCGCAAGGTGCTGGCCATGGACGCGGCGGGCGTCGCCGACGACGCAGTGATCGCCGACGGCAAGGAGCGCCTCGCGCGGGTCGACGAGGACGGCGTCACGTTCACCAGCCACCTCAACGGCGACCGTCATCGGTTCACGCCCGAGGTGAGCATGCGCGTCCAGCACGAGCTCGGCGCCGACGTCATCTTCGCCTTCGACGAACTCACCACGCTGAAGAACACCCGCGCCTACCAGGAGGCGTCGGTCGCCCGCACGCACCGGTGGGCCGAGCGGTGCCTGCGCGCCCACTCCGAATTCACCCTCGCGCGCGCCGACAAGCCGTACCAGGCGCTGTTCGGCGTCGTGCAGGGCGCCCAGTACGAGGACCTGCGGCGGCAGGCGTCCCGCGGCTTGGCGGAGCTGGAGGTCGACGGCCGCCGCTTCGACGGCTTCGGCATCGGTGGCGCCCTGGAGAAGGAGAACCTGGGCACGATCGTCGGCTGGTGCGCCGACGAGCTGGGCCCCGACCGGCCGCGGCACCTGCTGGGCATCTCGGAGCCGGAGGATTTCTTCGCCGCCATCGAGAACGGTGCGGACACCTTCGACTGCGTGAACCCGAGCCGCGTCGCCCGCAACTCCGCGGTCTACACCGCCGACGGCCGCTACAACCTGTTGACCGCGGCCAGCCGCCGGGCCTTCTGGCCCATTGAGGACGGCTGCGACTGCTACACCTGCGCCCACTACACCCGCGCGTACCTCCACCATCTGTTCAAGGCGAAGGAGATGCTGGCCTCGACGCTCGCGACGATCCACAACGAGCGGTTCACCGTGCGGCTGGTGGACGCCATCCGTGCGGCGATCGAGCGGGGCGAGTTTGCGGAGTTCCGCGACGACTTCCTGGGGCGTTGGCTGCGACCTCGACGCTGACCGCATGTGCGCCGTGGGTAGTTGATACTGTCGGGAAGTGCCCCGATGGACGGCACGCGGCGACCCAGGAGGTGACGCCCGACCATGCTCCGGTTCGTGAGCGCGCAGGCCACCGACGTCGGCCGCATCCGGCGGTTGAACGAGGACAGCGCCTTTTCGGGCCGGCGGCTGTGGGCGGTCGCCGACGGCATGGGCGGCCATGCCGCTGGCGATGTCGCGAGCCGGCTCGCCATCGAGGGGCTCAGCGAGTTGGACGCCCCCGACGGCGACCTGCACGGCGACGACCTTCATCCCGGCGACCTGGTGGCGGGCATCGCGCGGGCCAACCGGCGCATCCTCGCCCATGGCCGCAGCAATCCGGACGCCCGCGGCCTCGGCACCACCGTGACGGGCGTCGCACAGGTCAGGGTGGGCGGCGAGCCGCACTGGGCGGTGTTCAACGTCGGCGACAGCCGCGTCTACCGGGCGCTCGACGGCCGACTCTCCCGGGCCACCATCGACCACTCCGAGACCGAGGAACTGGTCCTGGAGGGTCTCATCTCCCCCGAGGAGGCCCGCACCCACCAGGCGCGCAACATCGTCACGCGCAGCCTCGGGATGCCGGTCGACCCACCCGTCGACCTGTGGTTGCTGCCGCAGACGCCCGGCGAGCGGTTCATCGTCTGCTCAGACGGGCTCAATTCCGAGCTGGAGGATGCGACGATCGCCGAGTTGTTGGCGGCCCATCCGGACGCCGACGCCGCGGCGTCCGCGCTGGTGGACGCCGCCCTGCGCAGCGGCGGGCGGGACAACGTGACGGTGATCGTCCTCAACGTGACGGATTCGGTCGACGATGCGGCCGACGATCCTCGGGTGGGCCAGACGCCGGCATAGGACTCTCTCGGCCCTGTGCGTTGCTGAATGACCCTGTGCGATGCCGAATGGCCCTGTGCGATGCCGAATGACCCTGTGCGTTGCCGAATGACCCTGTGCGATGCTGGGGGCCATGCTCGTGTTCGTCCCATTGGCCCCCGGCGATCTGGCCGCGTGGGCGTCCGGCACCCCGTACTCCGGCGACGCCTTCGCGGCGACACCCGCCTTCCTGAGCGCCTTCGGCCTGACCTCGCCCGACGACGAGGACGCCGACCTCACCCTGTTGGAGATCGCGGCGCTGGCCGGACTGCTGCGCCACGGCGTCCGCCTCGTCGCGGTCGCGGACGCCGCGGGCCCGCCTGCCACACCGGCCGATCTCGGGGCGATCACGATTGCCGACACGCGCTGGTCGCAGGTCCAGAGTCTGTTCGCCGACGACGCGGACGGGGCCGCCCAAGCGGCGTCCGTCCGGGCGGAGCTGGGGGAGGTCGGCCTGACGCAGGCGTGGGACGCCGAGCCGACCGCATCCCTGCTCGCCGACGGTGAGCTGCTGTGGCACGGTTCCACCGAATGGGAACGCCTGTCACACTAGGCACCATGCCCAGAAGCTTGTGGAAGGGGGCCGTCAGCTTCGGCCTCGTCACGATCCCGGTGAAGCTGTACTCGGCCACCGAGGAGAAGGACGTCACGTTTCGCCAGGTGCACCCCGCCGACGGCGGACGCATCAAGTACAAGCGCGTCTGCGAGGTGTGCGGCGAGGAGATCCCGTACTCCGAGATCGCCAAGGGCTACGAGACCGCGGACGGCCGCATGGTGATCCTGGAGGCGGCCGACTTCGAGGAGCTGCCCCTGCCGACGGCGAAGCAGGTCGAGATCGTGCAGTTCGTCACCGACGACGAGATCGACCCGGTGGCGTACAACAAGTCGTACTTCCTGGAGGCCGAGGGCCCCGGGGCGAAGCCGTACGTGCTGCTGCGCGAGGCGCTGAAGAAGGCCAAGAAGGTGGCGGTGGTGAAGGTGGCCCTGCGCTCGCGGGAGTCGCTGGCGCTGATCCGCGCCACCGACGACCTGCTCGTCATGCAGACCCTGCTGTGGCCCGACGAACTGCGCGACGGCTCGTTCGCCGCGCCCGACAGCGAGATCAAGGCCACCCGGGGCGAGGTGGACATGGCGAAGATGTTCATCGACCAACTGACCGCTACGTACGATCCGGGCGAGTTCACCGACTCCTACCGCGAGGCGCTCGAGCAGGTCGTCGCGGCCAAGCTCGGGGACGCGCCCGCGCCCGCCGCCGAGCCCGCCGAGGAGGGTGGCGGGGACGTCGTCGACCTGGTGGCCGCGCTCAAGGCGTCCGTCGAGGCGGCGAAGAAGCGCCGGGAGGCGGCCACCAGGGGTGAGACGGACGAGACGCAGACAAGGAAGACAAGCGTCCGGTGACGCCGGGTCGCGATAAGGGCCACGAATGCTGGGTCTGGGCTTCCGCTGTCGAGAGCTTGGAGGACTTACCCATGCCGGCCAACGAACTGATGGCTTGTCCATTCGGTCACGGTGAGAGATGATGTTTACATGTCTACAAGCGTGGTGAGTATCCGTCTACCCGATGACATCAAGGGGCGCCTTGACGCGCTCAGTGAGACCACGGGCCGCCCCACCGCGTTCTATGTACGCGAGGCCGTGCTGGAGCACCTCGACGAGTTGGAGTGGGCCTATGCTGTGGCGGCACGTGCCGAGGCCATCCGTCGAGGCACCGAGGGAACCCGGGCCCTCGACGACGTCGCGCGAGAGCTGGGCTTCGATCCCGACGAGCTGCGCACCGAATCTCGTGACGACATCTGATGGCGTGGGCAGTACGTCTCGCCGACGAGTGTGAGCGTTCGTTGCTCAAGCTCGACAAGCAGGTCGGTCGGCGCATCCTGGTGAAGCTCTACGGATTGGCCGACCTTGACGACCCCCAGTCCCGCTGCAAGGCCCTCACGGGTGCTCTGGCCGGCCTGTGGCGGCTCCGAGTCGGCGACTACCGCCTACTGCTCGACATTCAACGCGACCAGCTGGTCATCGTTGCTCTCGACGCTGGTCACCGCAGATCGATCTACGACTAGAACGGGCCGGCGGGGACGTCGTCGACCTGGTGGCCGACGTCCGATGACGCCGATCCGCGAGCATGGCCAGATCGTATGATGGACTTGAGGTCCACCCACCCACCCGGAAGGACCCAACCATGGAGATGGCTTTCGTGCTCCTCGGTGCCCTCGCCACCGGAGCCAGCACAGGCGCCCTGTACGCCTACGCCTGGTGGCCACGACCACACGTCGTTTCGATCGCTGCGACCAGCGTGCTCCTGACTGCGCTCGTGGTGCTCGCCTTCCCCCTCGGAGCGCCGTACCCCTGGGTGGGATTGCTCTTCTTCGGAGCAACAGCCGGGGTCCACTACCCGCTCGCGAGGCGGATCAAGGAGGCGGAGCCGGAGGTCGGTTCCCGGTTAGGCTGAGGACATGGACGCCGTGACCCGTGTTCCCCATCCCGTGAACGAGCCTGTGCTCACCTACGCACCCGGCAGCGCCGAGCGCGCTGCGCTGGAGGTGCGGCTCGCCGAGCTGGCCGCCGCGCCGCCGGTGGCGCTGGACGCCTGGATCGGTGGCGAGCGGCGACCGGGCTCCGGCGAGGCGCTCACCCCCGCTCAGCGGGCGTGGGCCGACGCCGAACGGGCGGCATCGCGGCGGTGACCGTGCGGTCGGCGCGTGTCGCTCGAACAAACGTCCGAACCGGGTCGTAGGCTGAAGCGATGATCTCCTCGTTGCGCGGCTCGGTGCTG
>JAKDIK010000361.1 GCA_030450535.1 Propionibacteriaceae bacterium | reverse complement strand
GGCAAGGTCACCGAGGAGGAGCGCCAGCAGGAGCTCGTCCAGCTGTGGACCGACGCCACGAACGAGCTGACGGCGGCCATGGAGGCGAACTTCACGACCGACAACCCCATCTTCATGATGGTGAACTCGGGCGCGCGAGGGAACATGACGCAGATGCGTCAGATCGCCGCCATGCGTGGCCTCGTGGCCAATCCGAAGGGCGAGATCATCGCGCGGCCGATCAAGTCGAACTTCCGCGAGGGCCTCTCGGTGCTGGAGTACTTCATCTCCACCCACGGTGGCCGCAAGGGCCAGGCCGACACCGCGCTGCGGACGGCCGACTCGGGCTACCTCACGCGCCGGCTGGTCGACGTCTCCCAGGACGTCATCATCCGCGAGGAGGACTGTGGCACCGAGCGCGGCCTGACCAAGCCCATCATCGCGGAGGGCCGCGACGGCCGTCCGGTCGTGGCGGGCAACGTCGAGACGGCGGTCTACGCCCGCACCCTGGCGACCGACGTCGTCGGTGCCAACGATGAGGTGCTGGCAAAGGCCGGCATCGATCTCGGTGACGAGGTCATCGCGACGCTGGTCGACGCCGGCGTGACGGAGGTCAAGGTCCGCTCGGTCCTGACGTGTGAGTCGGCCCTCGGTACCTGCGCGCTGTGCTACGGGCGCTCGCTGGCCACCGGCAAGCTCGTCGACGTCGGCGAGGCGGTGGGCATCGTCGCGGCACAGTCGATCGGCGAGCCCGGCACCCAGCTGACGATGCGTACGTTCCACACCGGTGGCGTGGCGGGCGACGACATCACGCAGGGCCTGCCGCGCGTCCAGGAGCTGTTCGAGGCACGCACCCCGAAGGGCAAGGCCCCGATCGCCGAGGCGGCGGGCCGCGTCCGGATCGAGGAGGCGGACCGCTCCCGCAAGCTCGTCATCGTCCGCGATGACGGCGAGCCGGATCTGGAGTACCCGCTGCAGCGCCGCGTCCGTCTCGAGTGGGAGGATGCCGCGGGCGAGCGCCACGCGATCACCGACGGCGCGCACGTGGAGGCCGGCCAGCAGCTGACCGCAGGCATCAAGGACCCGCAGGACATCCTGCGCGTCAACGGCCTGCGCCGGGTGCAGGAGTACCTGGTCGACGAGGTGCAGGCCGTGTACCGGACGCAGGGCGCGCCGATCCACGACAAGCACATCGAGATCATCATCCGGCAGATGCTCCGTCGCGTGACGGTCATCGAGTCGGGGGAGACCACGATCCTGCCGGGCGACCTGATCGATCGGGGCTTCTTCGAGGCCGCGAACCGCCAGGCCGTCACCGAGAACCGCCAGCCGGCCCAGGGCCGTCCGGTGCTCATGGGCATCACGAAGGCGTCGCTGGCCACGGAGAGCTGGCTGTCCGCGGCGTCCTTCCAGGAGACGACCAAGGTCCTGACGGACGCGGCGATCCACGCGCGCTCCGACAGCCTGGTGGGCCTGAAGGAGAACGTGATCCTCGGCAAGCTCATCCCGGCCGGCACCGGACTCGACCGGTACCGCAACATTCGGGTGGAGCCCACGGCGGAGGCGCGCGCTGCGGCGTACGACCTTTCCTACGACCCGTACGACTACGACATCGCGGGCTCCGGTTCGGGGCCGCTCGACGAGTTCGACCTCGGCGAGCTGCGCTGACACGTCCCGATGCGCGACGCCGGCGTCCCCCTCGTGGGGGCGCCGGCGTCGTGTCTTTTGTGTGCCCAAGGCTGCGCTGACTCCGCCGACACTCAACTTCCTGACGGCAGAGCAGCGTCCTGACCCTGCTCTGCTGTCAGGAGGTTGAGTGTCGGCGAGGGCGAGGCGCGGAGGGCGCTCCCCGCGCGGACGGATTGGGACTCGGG
Source organism: Propionibacteriaceae bacterium (assembly GCA_030450535.1). Lineage (GTDB taxonomy): Bacteria > Actinomycetota > Actinomycetes > Propionibacteriales > Propionibacteriaceae > Propioniciclava. The sequence goes on along the minus strand of JAKDIK010000361.1, from coordinate 644 downwards.
CCCGCTCTTGGTAGAGTGTCCAGAAGATCTTCGGCTAGTCATGCCACGCTGCCCGATTTGGGTCCGGCGGGGCTAACCACTAGTCTGGATTCGTTGTGTTCGGGGAACCGAACAGACCGAGTGCGGCTGGATTCCAGTCGGAGGCCGCGCGCACTCCCTCAGATCCGCAGCGATCGGCGCGTTCCACCCGAGCGTGTCGCCGCCGAGGAGCTGCCACCACACCGGGCGCCACGCAGGCGTCCGAGAACGCGAACGAAAGAGATACCAGCCGGTGCCCACGATCCAGCAGCTGGTCCGCAAGGGCCGCACTGACAAGGTCAGCAAGAACAAGACGCCCGCGCTCAAGGGCTCCCCGCAGCGCCGTGGCGTGTGCACGCGTGTGTACACCACCACGCCGAAGAAGCCGAACTCGGCCCTTCGCAAGGTCGCGCGCGTCCGCCTGAGCTCTGGCGTGGAGGTCACCGCCTACATCCCCGGCGTCGGCCACAACCTGCAGGAGCACTCGATGGTGCTGGTGCGCGGCGGCCGTGTCAAGGACCTGCCGGGCGTGCGCTACAAGATCATTCGCGGTTCGCTCGACACCCAGGGCGTCAAGAACCGCAAGCAGGCTCGCAGCCGCTACGGCGCGAAGAAGGAGAAGTAAT
>JAKDIK010000017.1 GCA_030450535.1 Propionibacteriaceae bacterium | reverse complement strand
GGACGCCGGCGCTGCCGCCTCCGTGCGCGCGCTGGCACCGGAGGGCGTCCACCGCATCGTCGAGGTGGCCTTCAGCGACAACATCGCCCTCGACGCCGAGATCATCGCCACCGGCGGCACCATCGCGGCCTACGCGTCGCGCGACGCCGAGCCGCGCCTGCCGTTCTGGCCGATGTTGTTCGCCAATGTCACGCTGCGGCTGCTGGGCAGCGACGACTTCCCCGCCGAGGCCCGCCTGCAGGCCACGCGCGACCTCTCGTCGCTGGCGTCCGGGCTCGAGATTCCGCACGTCGTGCTGCCGCTGGAGCGAATCGCGGAGGCGCATGACCGCGTGGACGGCCGTTCTGGCGCCCGGGTGCTGCTGGCGCTGTGACCCATCCGCGCACGCCCAGCGCGATCCGGCGTCAGGCCTGGACGGGGAGCGTCAAGCGGCCGTTGAGGACCACGCTGGGCGCCAGGGTCTCGGCCGCGGCACGCCGCAGGTTCGGCAGGCGCCGGGCGAGGGCGGCGAGCGCGAGGCGCCCCTCCAGCTCGGCCAGGGGGCGGCCCACGCAGTGATGGATGCCGGTCCCGAAGGCGAGGTGCTCACGCAGCCCCACGCGGTCGATGTCGAACTCGGCCGGGCGCTCGAAGACGTCCGGATCGCGGTTGGCGGCCGCGATGAGGACGACGGCGCCGGTCCCCGATCTGAAGTCGACGCCGTCGATGGTGAGGTCGCTCGTCGGCGTCCGGCCGGTCAGCTGCACCGGTGCGTCGTAGCGCAGCGTCTCGTTGATGACGGCCTCGGCCAGCTCTGAATCGTCCACCAGCCGCTTCCACACATCGGGTCGCTCCAGGAGCGCCGAGACCGCGTTGCCGATGAGGTTGACCGTCGTCTCGAAGCCCGCGACCAGCAGGAGCCGGGCCAGGGCCAGCAATTCTTCGCGGGTGAGCTTGCCGCCGCCCTCCGCCTGGACGAGGCGGCTGATCACGTCGGGACCGGGCTCGCGACGGCGCAGTTCGATGAGGCGCTCGAAGAGGGCGGCCAGCGCCTCCTGCGACTCGTGGATCTCGCGCTGGTGCCGGAGGCTCGCGACCCCGTCGAGGGCCCGGCCGATCGCGTCGCCGTAGCGGTTGAGGGGTTCGACCTCCGCGTCCGGAATGCCGAGCAGCGAGGTGATCATGATGACGGGCAGCGGCTTGGCGTAGACGGCCATGAGGTCGACCGGGCCGTGGGCGAGTCGTCCGGCGACGTCATCGGCGAGGGCGTCGATGGCGACGCTGATGCGCTCGGACTGCTCGCTCATGCGGCGGGCGGTGAAGGCGGGCGCCACGAGCGCGCGAAGGCGGGTGTGGTCCGGCGGATCGAGCTCCAGCAACGACAGGTCGAGGATGTCGTCGGCGGGGTTCTTGCCGGTCCGGACGGTGACGTCCCGGCTGCGCAGGAGGCCGTCCACTTGGGCGTGACCCACGACCGCGACCATGCCCGTCGACGACGACACGACCGGGCCCTCGGCGCGGAGCCGCTCGTAGATCCGATAGCGGTGGCGGCGTCCGGCGGGCGTGAAGAGCTGCATCAGCGGGTCGCGGTGCACCCCCGCGTGCCAGGCGGTGTACCCCCGCGCGAGCGCCAAGCGGGCAGCCAGCTTCGCCTGCGCGGCGGCGGAGGGGCTTGTCGTGGCGGGGGTCATGGTCGCTCCCTTGGTCGATGACACCCTCCACCGTAGCGAGCACACGGCAGGCATGGACCTTCGCATCCAACGTGCCCAAGGAAGCTCAGGTCGCCGGCTCCGGGTGGCGGGCGAGGACGGCGTTGAACGCGTCGGCAAGCCCGAAGGCATCCACGTCCGAGACGGGTTGGGCCATCCGGGTGAAGGTGGCCTGCACCTCGTCGGGCGTCACGGGTCGCGTCAGGGCGAGGAGGGCATCCACCTCCGGTGTGTACTCGTCGCGCGGCGCGCCGATGGCCACCAGTCCCCAGGGGTCGAGGTCGGCGAACAGGCCGGCGGCGTCGCGGCGCCGGAGCAGCCGGGTAAGGGCGGCGGCGTCCGTCGCGGCGGGGACCTTGCGCGCGATGAAGACGAATTCCGCGCCGGGCCGATCCGGGGCGTCGCGGACCTCGTCCACGTCGAAGCCGGCCGCCCGCAGGGAGGCGGTGAGTTCCGCGCGGGTGCGGAAGCGGAGGGTGGTCGTGGAGTCGATCCGGACACCGTCGCGGTGGAAGATCGTGGGCGACTCGAAGGTGACGCATCCGTCGCGCACGTCGACGACCTCGACCCATTCCTCCACGGGGCCCTCGTCGGAGACGTCCACGACGTGGCGGGTCAGCTCGGGTGTCCAGCGCTCCCAGGCGCGGCGGTCGGGATCGCGGGTTTCGAACACCAGGCGACCGCCGGGCACGAGCGAGGCGTGCGCGACGGCCAGGACGTCGGCCCAGGCCCGGTCGCCGACGAAGACCTGTGCCACGTTGGCGGTCATGAACACGAGGTCGACCTGGAGCGGCAGCGCGTCGACGGCGGTCCCGGGTATCCACGTGACGGACTCGGCGTGCGGCTTGCCCCGCGCCACATCGAGGGATGCCCCCGCCGGGTCGACGCCGGTGACCTCCACGCCGCGGGCGGCGAGCATCGTGGCGAACGTGCCCGTGCCACAGCCGATGTCGAGGACGCGGCTTCCGCCGAACTCAGTGACCATGGCGGCGTAGGCGTCGAGGTCGCTGCGGTCCGGGTCGAGGGCGTCGTAAACCGCCGCCACGCGCGGGTGGTCGAATACCGCATCCGTCATGCGGCGAGCCTACTGACCGGCCTGCCCCTCGGGCACAGCCTCTGACCGGCGCCGCCGTCCTCCCCGACGTGAACCCGATGCGGCGATCTGGCAGGCTGGCGCCCCATGGGGTACGTCGAACTGAGCCACATCGAGTTCTGGTTGCCCGACGGTCGGCCGCTTCTGAGCGACGTGTCATTCCGGGTCGGCGACGGACTCGTGACCGCGCTCATCGGCCCCAACGGAGCGGGCAAGTCGACGCTGCTGAGGCTCATCTCCGGCGAGCTGGACACTGCTGAGGGAACGATCAGCCGCGACGGACGCCTCGGCGTGATGCGCCAGTTCGTGGGCTCGATCCGTGACGGGTCGACCGTCCGCGACCTGCTGCTCAGCCACTCCCCCGACCGGCTGCGGGCGGCATCAACGGCCGTGGACGCGCTGGAGCTACAGCTCATGGACGCCGAATCCGAGGAGCTGCACCTCGCCTACGCCCACGCGCTCGCCGAGTACGGCGACGCCGGCGGATACGAGGCCGAGGTGCAGTTCGACGCCTGCTGCACCGCCGCGCTCGGCGTCGGGTACGACCGGGCGAAGTGGCGCGACATCAACACCCTCAGCGGTGGGGAACAGAAGCGTCTCGTCCTGGAGCTGTTGTTCCGTGGGCCCGACGAGGTGCTGCTGCTGGACGAACCGGACAACTATCTTGACGTCCCCGGCAAGCTCTGGCTGGAGGAGAAGCTGCTGGCCACGCCCAAGTCGGTACTCATCGTGAGCCACGACCGTGCCCTGCTCAACCGGTGCGCGGACGCCATTGCCGCCCTCGAGCTCGGCGCCGCCGGGAACACCCTGTGGGTCTTCGGCGGACAGTTCGAGCACTTCGACGCCGCTCGCGAGGCCCGGTTCGAGCGGTTCGAGGAACTCCGCCGCCGCTGGGACGAGGAGCACGCCAAGCTTCGCCAGCTCGTCGCGATGTACAAGACGAAGGCGGCCTACAACGACACGATGGCGAGCCGGTATCAGGCGGCTCAGACGCGGCTGGCCCGGTTCGAGGACGCCGGCCCTCCCGAGGCGGTGCCGCGCAAGCAGCAGGTGCGCGTCCGGTTGGTCGGCGGTCGGACGGCCAAGCGGGCGGTGGTCGTCGAAGCGCTGGAGCTGACCGGACTCATGCGGCCGTTCTCGACCGAGATCTGGTACGGCGACCGTGTGGGCGTGCTGGGGTCGAACGGGTCGGGAAAGTCGCATTTTCTCCGACTGTTGGCACGTGGTGGCACGGACCCCGATCCCGCGTCCCGGGCGGTCGGCGCGGACGGGATCGGGTCCGTGCAGGCGTCCGGGGTGGCCCGGCTCGGGTCGAGGGTGCGCCCAGGATGGTTCGCGCAGACCAACCAGCACCCCGAGTTGGTCGGACGTCCGCTGCTCGACATCCTGCGTCGCGGCGACGACCACCGCGACGGACTGACCGACGAGGCGTCGTACCGCGCGCTGGATCGCTATGAACTGACGAAAGCGGCGGAGCAGCGGTTCGAGACCCTGTCGGGCGGGCAGCAGGCGCGGGTGCAGATTCTCCTGCTGGAACTGGGCGGGGCGACCCTGTTGCTGCTGGACGAGCCGACCGACAACCTCGACATCGAGTCCGCCGAGGCCCTGGAACACGGGTTGGCCGCATTCGAGGGCACCGTCGTCGCCGTCACCCACGACCGCTGGTTCGCCCGCTCGCTGGATCGTTTCCTCGTGTTTCGCGCCGATGGCCGGGTGGAGGCATCTGCCGCCCCCGTGTGGGACGAGGGCCGGGTGGTGCGCGCTCGCGCGTGATGGTCTCGGCGACATCGGACTCCCCACCATCGCCCAGGGCTCACGACGTCCTCCGCTTGGCCCGGGCTCCGTTCACACGAATCCAGCACGCGATGTCGACTGAAACGATTTCCAGGCCGGCAGTGCGGATCTCGTGCTGGATTTCGGTGGACCCGGCCCCGGCACAGGCCGCGCAAACCAAGGGTCGGGGCCGTCGCGGTGCAGGCCATCCAGCCCGCAGGACCGGGGCGCGCCAGTCGCCGCCAAAGGGGCGACGGACGAACGGGCGGGTCGCGTCAGGCGGGCGCGCTGCCGGGATCCGACGCCGCGCGGGTCACACCCCGGAACCGGATGAGGTGCAGGACGCCCAGCACCGCCACGGCGAGCGCGGCGACGGCGGCGGCGCCGGCGACGGCCGGGTTGATCAACTCGCCCACGAGGCGCCCCACGACCACCCAGCCGGTGCCCCAGACGACCGCCGCGGTGAACGCGGCCTGGAACGCCCGGTGGCGCGCCATCAGCAGCAGGAACGCCGCAAGCACGACGACGACGACCAGCACGGCGACGGTGAGGATGGTCGCCAGCCCGTCATCGGCTGCCACGCCCAGCGCGACCAGCCAGGAGGCGATGTTCGCGCAGGTGGCCACGCAAATCCAACCGAGGTAGAGGCCGAATGTGCCTCCCACGGCGATGTCGGGCAGCAGTCCTTCGCGGGGCAGCCTGGCCGTTGCGCGGAGAATCCAGCCGAGCGAGGCCACGATGCCGAGCATCACCAGCACGGACACCCCGATCCAGCCCGCGAAGACGGTGAGGAGCCACAGGCCGTTCAGGGCCAGCGACGCCGCCGCCGGCATCCGCGTCGCCGCAGCCCACCGCGAGTGGGCGGACGCGGGCAGCCACTGCCACACGATGTAGCCGGCCAGGAAGACGTAGATCACGGGCCAGATCGAGAACGCCGGGCCGTGCGGGGCAATCAGCGTTGCGGAGTCGGAGAACAGACCCTCCCCCTGCTCGGCCACGCCCTCACCGCCAATGAGGCCCATGCCGACCAGCGTTCCCACGATCCACACGGCGGCGCCGGCGGTGACGAGGAGGCGTCCGAAGAGCAGGCTGCGCGGGGCGGATGGTGTTTCAACGACAGACACGCTTCGACCCTAGCCGCAGCGCGATCGGAGCCCCACCCCGGCGGCGCTTCGTTCCCTCGTAAGCTCTTTCGACCCCTGGATCCGCGGAGTTCGCCAGGACTTGACCCATGGTGGAGGCTGGGCGTCATGGCTGGCGATCACGTGGACGCGGCGCTCGCGCTGCTGGGCCCGGAAGCCACGCACGCGGACGCCGAACGCTGCCTCCGGTGGGCGGAGTGGACGCCGTGCGGCGCCGGGGACTGGGCCATCGCTCTGGCGGCTCCCCAAGGCGGCGTCGTCGCCCGGATCAGCCCGTTCGACCCGGTTGGCCCGTTCACCGCCCGGCTGTACGCCGAGGCGTCCGGCACGGGTCTCGTCCCGCGGTTGTTCGCCCACCGTCGGCTCGCGGGCGGCGGTGATCTGCAGTTCCTGGAGCGACTCGACGCCGTCCCGCAGGAGGACGCGGTGGCCTTTCTGGCGGCGCTCGCGGGACCGGAACCCGGCTTCGAGGAACTCGCCGCCGTCGTGACTGACGTCCATGCGGCGGCGCTGTGTGAGCTGCCCTGGTGCGGACCGCTGGACAGCAATCCCGCCAACGTCATGCGGACGTCCGACGGCCGGCTCGTCCTCATCGACCCCTACTACGCCGACGGGCCGGCGCTCTACGCCACGGCGCGAGGCAACCCGGATCTGGTGGTCGCGCGCATCCCCGCGGACGAGCGCCGCTATCTCACCGAGATCCCACTCGCTGGCTCGGGGCCCTGGGGGCCCGGTGAGCAGGATTCCCTGCGGGCGTTGCTTCAGGACGCCGACCGGCGACGCCTGGCGCGCTCGGAGACTCGAGCAACGGCTGGAGCCCGACCTCGTCGAACATCTCCTTGAGCTTCGCGATACCCACCTCCCCCGCACGCCCGCTGGGGTGGCCTCGGGGTGGCTCAGCTATTGCTCGTGACCGACGGCAAGAACCCGTACAACGTCGCCAACGATCTGGCGCTGCGGAGCCTGACCCAGATCGATGGGGTCATCCTGCGCACGTCCGGTTCGGTGGCTGACGGGCTGAGCGCCGAGGTGCGGATTGGGCTGCAGCCCTGAGCCCGCTGGGCCCAGGGGTTTCACAGTCAACCGCTTCCTGCCACACCGACCGCTTCCGGACGGGCGAGCCGGGCCCGCGCCTACTTCTCGGGGGCGGTGAGGTTCTCGAGGCGCCAGGCATCGCCCTCGCGCGCGTAGCGGATGCGGGTATGGCGTCGGCTGTGCTTCGACTGCAGGAACTCGATCACCTCGGGCTCGATGCGGTAGACCACCCAGTTGGGGTTGGGTTGGCCGTCGCTGGAGGGACGCTGCAGCCAGTCTGCCTGGATCTCTTCCTCGGGCGCCTCCACCACGGGGCCGCGCACCTCCACCTGGCGGCCGGTCTCGGTCCAGTAGAACAGCATGCTGGCGACGGGGCGCTCGGCGAGCTGGCGGGCCTTGGCGGTGGTGCGGGCGGTGGCGAAGTCGAACCCCGAGGGGCCGAAGTCCTTCAGAATCAGCGTCCGGGCGGCGGGATGATCGCCGTCGATGGTGGACAGCGTCATCATGTTGGCCTGCCTGACCTGGGTGGCCATGGCCTCGGTGAGCCAGGCCTCGAACAGGGGTAGGGGGTCGTCGGGGGCGTCGGCGACCTCGAAGTCCGGCATCTCGTCGGGGAAGGCGGGGATGCTGCGGAGGCGGTCTCGCCAGCTGGTGCCGTCCTGCGGTTCCTGGATGTTCATGCCGGTACCCTAGGCCGCCCGGGATCCTGCCTGGCGTGACGATGGGGGGTCAGCGTCAGGGTTCACCCGGTGCGGGAGAGATCCCAGCCGAGTTCGACCAGCGTGCGAAGCACGTCGAGATCGACGTCGGCCAGCTTGTTGACATAAAGGCAGGCGACGCTCGTCCGGTGCTTTCCGAGCCTCGCCAACAGCTCGGGGGCACCCGGGGCATCGAGGGCCAGGTAGAAGGTATGGCACGCCGACCGCGGGCTGAACCCGACCCGCGGCATGTCGCCCTCCCGACCCGACTCGTAGACGTAGTGCAACTCCCCATAGCCCACGATCGACGGTCCCCACATCACCGCTTCGGCGGCGGTGACCTCGTCGAAGAGCGCGAGCAGTTGCGCGCCCTCGTCGCGTTGCCTGGCCTTGGGCAGCCCGGCGATCCACGCGGCCGGTTCGACGTGCGTGGGCGCGGTCTTGGAGTCGTTGCGGTCGGGCCGGCGTCCCTCGGTCAACGACACGCGACCCCCTCGGACGGCGCCGACCGACGGGTCGTCGTCGGCGAAGACCCACCCGTGCTCGGCCATCGCGCGGCGCAGCGCGCCGATCCCCTTCGGTCCCATGCCATGCAGCGCGAGGATGTCGGCCATGCGCACACCGTCGAGTTGACCGAGGTGGGCGTACCCGGCGCTGGCGAGCGCACGAAGCGCGGGGGCGCCGGTCGAGGGGAAAGGGATGTCGGCCATGGCAGAACGGTACGCGACGCTCGCCCCGTCCCGGGTCGACCAAGCACGAGGGGCTGCCGAGAGAGTCGACGCCGGCCGTGAGAAGCAACGGTCTTGGTCGCCAGGAGGCGGTGAAAACAGCCCAGGCTCGCGACCACCCGGCCCGCCCCAGTCACCGGCACGAGCGCGAGCACGTCGAGGAGTTCGTCACGTCAGCGCGCTGCGCAGTGTCATTTCTCCTCCAGCGGCGCCCGCGCCAGGAGCGATCACGTCGAGTCCCGCAGCCCTCGCCGCCTCACCAAGCCGGTGGTCGTAGGTGAGGACGGCTTCAGCGTCAAGGCGCATCGCCGCCTCCAGATGCAAGGCGTCGAGGGTTCGCAGATACGGCATCGGCAAGAACCCCGCGGACCGATACGTGGCCCTGTCCAGCGCTGCGAGCGACACACCGTCGAGAATCGCGCTGACCTTCGACTGATCACGCCCCTCCCTCACCGCCATGCGACGCAACTCCGTCTCGAGCAAATCACACGAGACAAGATTGGCATGCTCCTGATCGAGCCAGTCCACGAGCGCTCGGGTCTCGGGCTGCGCGACCAGGAGCGCTCCGAGCGCAGACGTGTCGGCATAGACGAGCGGAACGTCCTTCACACCCGATCCGCCCGCAACTCATCGAGGATCTGGCCCATCGGACGGTCGCCATCGGCTGGCTGAGGCTTCAGCGCCGCCCAGCCACTGACCCGCTTGGCCGGCCGGGCGATGGGCAACGTGGGGGCCGGGGCATCGAGAGGGACGATGCGACCGACGGCGACTCCGCGGTTGGTCAGCACGAACGAACGCCCCTCGCCGACCGCGCGAAGCACACGTCCAGACTCATTGCGCAACTCGCGCTGCGAAAGGCTCTCCACCTGCGGTTCACCCCTACTCATGCCGCAATCGTAGCACCCGCGCTACACATTGCCTGAACTCCACCGAGCCCGCTCATGATCTTCCTCGATTGCCCCGCCGGCCTCGTCGATCAAGAACTGCCGCCAACATGTCTTGTGTCCGCGAAGATCAAAGAGCTCGCCTTCGGTACCTTTCATGCAGCTCACGACTCAGAACTACGGTTCGCCGGCCTCGGCCATCAGAGCTTTGAGCACATCGATCAGCCCCGGCAGGTCCTGAACGGCGGTGTCGTAGATACGCTCGTCAACGATCTCCGCATACCCGTGAATCAACACGTTCCGCAGGCCCACCGCGTTCCTGAGGCTCGGGATGCGTGCCGCAGTCTCCGGGTCTATCCGAGACAACCTCCCCAGAGCTTCACCGATGATCTCGAACTCCCGCTCCACCGCCCGACGACGTAGCAGATCTTTCACATACCCATCCAGCGTTACGCCGTCAAGGAAGCTGACGATCGACGTCGCGGCATCAAGCGCGTCCCAGACCAGTGCCGCGGACTCAGGCCGCATACACATCCACGGCCTCTGCGAACGCCCGCTTCGCGAAGTAGGGATTGCGCACCGCCCGAGCCTCGACGAGATCGACGCCACGGCCAGCGATTCGCTGCAGTTCTTCCTTGAGCCCGAGGAAGGGGGCCACCCCCTTCGGCGCGTCCGCGCCAAAGTCGACGAAGAAGTCCAGATCGCTGGTGGCCGGATCGAATTCGCCCGTGACCGCCGACCCGAACACGCGCAGCCGCACGACACCATATTGCTCGCAGGCACGAGCGAGCGCCTCACGGTCCAGCACGGCCACGTCGAACACACGATCAGTCTACCCGCGAGTGGCGCGGAACCTCGTGGCATCCCGCAGACGTGAAGAGAGGACCATCACGTGCGGCACACATCAACCATTCCCGCGCCCATCGCCCTGAGGCAAGAGTTGAGTCCCGCATAGTGCTACAGCGCGGTGTGCCGGTCGACACCGAGGCGGGTGTCCTCCCGGTCAAGGCCGATGCGCAGATAAATGGCGGCTCGAAGTGGGGTACCCATGTTCCCCATCGCACCCATCATGGTTACGAGTGACGGAACTCCACCACGTCGCCGTCGCGCATGACGTAGTCCTTGCCCTCCAGCCGGACGCGCCCGGCGGCCTTGGCCGCCGCCTCGGAGCCGAACTCGACCAGATCGTCGTAGCTCACCACCTGGGCCTTGATGAACCCCTTCTGGAAGTCCGTGTGGATCGCCCCCGCGGCCTCCGGGGCCGTCGCACCCTGGCGGATCGTCCACGCCCGCGACTCCTTGGGCCCGGCCGTCAGGTAGCTCTGCAAACCCAACGTCGCGTACCCGACACGCGCCAGCTTGTCCAAGCCCGGCTCGTCGACGCCCGCCTCGGCGAGGAATTCAGCGGCCTCCTCGGCCTCCATCTCCACCAGTTCGGATTCGAACTTCGCGTCCAGGAAGATCGCCTCCGCCGGCGCCACGACGGACGCCATCCGCTTCAGCAGCGCCTTGTCCCCCAGTTGGTCGGCGTCGCAGTTGAACACGTAGATGAACGGCTTGGCCGTCAGCAGGAACAGCTCCCGCAGCGGCTCGGGGTCGAGATCGGCCGCGTACACCCCGGTGCCCTCGGACAGCACCTCGTACGCCTGGCGCCACGCCGCGAGCTTCGGCTGCGCCTCCTTCTTGATGCGCGCCTCCTTCTCCAGCCGCGGGATCGCGCGCTCCAGCGTCTGCAGATCGGCGAGCACCAGCTCGGTGGTGATCGTCTCGATGTCCGAGGACGGGTTCACCGCACCGTCCACGTGCGTCACGTCGTCGTCGGCGAACGCCCGCGTGACCTGGCATATCGCGTCCGCCTCACGGATGTTCGCCAGGAACGCGTTGCCCATCCCCTCGCCCTGCGAAGCGCCCTTCACGATCCCGGCGATGTCGACGAAGCTGACCGTCGCCGGCACGAGCCGCTCCGAGGCGTACATCTGACCCAGCACGGCCAGCCGCGGCTCGGGAACCCCCACCACCCCGACGTTCGGCTCGATCGTCGCGAACGGGTAGTTCGCCGCGAGCACGGAGTTGCGGGTCAGTGCGTTGAAGAGGGTCGACTTGCCCGCGTTGGGGAGTCCGACGATGCCGATGGTGAGTGCCACGAGGGACGATTCTACGGGTTCGGACGCCGTGGCTTCACCTCGGCGCGGTGCCAGCGGCGGCGTCCGACCGCGCTTAGAGTGGCCTTGGTCCACGTGACACCGCCGCTAGGAGTGCCGCCCATGAACTTTGAGAAGGTCGTCTTCGGGTTCTTCATCACGCTCGCCGCCACGCTGAACTTCGGGTTCTTCATCGGGGAGATGGATCGCCCCGAGCTCCACTCCGTCTGGGGCCTCGCCGCGGCACTGGCCGTCAGCGTGATCGCCACCATCCTCAAGTTCGGCGACCGGACGCAACTCGGCGCCGTCCACCTCGCGACCAGCCTCGTCGCCGACGCCGAACTCCTCATCGCCGCGCTCATCTGGACGTGGGCCGTCTACGTCGGCCCGGGCATGAACGGCGACATCATGAGCCAGGTCATCTCGTTCTCCGGCGGCGCCCTGCTGGCCAACGTGATCTCGGTCGTCCTGATGATCGGCGAGATCTTCACGATGCGCCGGTGAGCATGGCAGGGGCCATCGGAGGGTCGATCGGCCAGTCGCGACTGCCGATGACCAACGTCTTCTACCTCGTCCTGCGCCGGATGAGGCTGCCGTTGATCCTCGTCACCGTGATCTACACGATCTGCACCTCGGTGCTCGCGATCGTCCCGGGGGTGGACGCCGCCGGCAACGCGACGCCGGGCATCGGGCTCTTCCACGCCTTCTACGTCATCAGCTACACCGGCACCACCATCGGGTTCGGGGAGATTCCGGTGCCCTACTCCGGCGCGCAGCGCCTCTGGATGACCGTCAGCCTGTACGCCACCGTCATCGGCTGGTCGTACACGATCGTCACCGTCTTGGCGCTGTTGCAGGACCCGGGCTTCCGCAATGCGGTGGCCACCGCCCGCTTCAACAGCCGCATCCGCGCCCTGCGCGAGCCGTTCTACATCGTCGCCGGCTGCGGAGAAACCGGCACCCTGGTCTGCCACGGATTGGATCGGCTCGGCATCCGCTTCGTCATGATCGAACCGGACGCCACCCGCTTCGACGAGTTGCGCCTGGAGCAGTTCTACTTCGACCCGCCGATGGCCCGCTCGGACGCCTCCCAGCCCGACAGTCTCACCGCCGCCGGCCTCCTCAAACCCAACTGCCGCGGCGTCATGGCGTTGACGCCCGTCGACGAGACCAACCTCGACATCGCCGTCAACGTCGGCCTGTTGCGCAAGCGGCTGCCCGTACTGGCACGCATCCGCGAGCCCGAGATGGACACCGAGCACGGCGTCTTCCTGCACGACATCGTCATCAACCCGTTCGAGCGGTTCGCGGAGCACCTCGTGTCGGCCATCATCGCGCCCGAGCGGTACCTGGCCCGCGAGATCCTGACCGGACTGCCGGGCATGCCGCTGCCCGAGGCGCACCATCCCCCGGCCGGGCACTGGATCATGTGCGGGTACGGCCGATTCGGCCACGCCATCACCGAGCGGCTGCGGGCCTTCGGCCTCACGGTCAGCGTCGTCGACCATTCCCACTACGACGGAGGGCACGAGGTCGACGTCAAGGGGCGCGGCACCGAGCCGGGGGTGCTCGTCGCGGCCGGCATCGAGAAGGCGGCCGGCATCGTGGCGGGTCATCGCGACGATCGCCGCAACCTCGCCATCGCCGTCCATGCCCGCGAGCTCAACCCCGACATCTTCATCGTCACCCGGCAGAACCAGCGGTCGTCCGCGCCCCTGTTCGAGGCATTCGAGGGCGACCTCTCGATGGAGCCGGCGAAACTCGTCGCCCGCGAGTTCCTGGCCGTCATCACGACGCCGCTGCTGGCCCGCTACCTCGACTACCTGCGCAACCAGGACGAGCCGGTCTGCTCGAAACTCGTCGAGAAGCTGTCGTCGCTGCGCCCCGGGTACGTGCCCGAGACGTGGAGCATCGTCATGAAGGAGCAGTCCGCGCCCGCGGTCGTCCGCCAGCTCCGCGAGGGCACCGAGGTGACGGTGGGCCACCTCATGACCGACCCACGCCACGCCGACGAGCCGCTGTGGCTCAAGCCGCTCGTGCACACCCACGGCCGCCGCGAGCGCAAGACGATCATCAACCCGGGCAAGGGGTTGCGGCTGGCCGAGGGCGATGAGGTGCTGTTCGTCGGCTCCGCGGAGGCGCGCCGCCGCCAGGAGCTCACGCTCGTGAACGACACGATGCTCACCTTCGTCATCACCGGCGAGGACCACTCCAGCGGCGGCCTGCTGTGGCGGTGGGTGACCCGGCGGCGCGCCGGCGTCCGATAGCCCCTCAGGGGCACCTCACCAGGCGAACAGCACCAGACTCGCGGCGACCACCGCCATGCCGGCGAGCATGCCGTACACCGTCTGATGCTTGTCGGTGGCGTAGCGCCACGAACCGGGCAGCAGTTCGTCCAGCGCCAGGAACACCATCATGCCGGCCACGAGGGCGAAGGCGATCCCGAACAGGGCGGGGGGCACCACCCAGGTGAGCAGGGCGGCGCCCACCAGACCGCCCACGGGTTCGGTGAGCCCGGACGCCGTCGCCCACCAGAAGGCCTGGCGGCGCGACCGCGTGGCGGCGTAGACCGGCGCGGCGACGGCGATGCCCTCGGGAACGTTGTGGATGGCGATCGCGACGGCCAGGGGCAGTCCCACGGACGGATCAGCGTAGGTGGCGAAGAAGGTCGCCATGCCCTCGGGGAAGTTGTGCAGCGCGAGCACGGCCGCCACGAGCAGCCCTGAACGCAGCAGGGACGCGGTGTGCCGCTGCTCGTCGGGGGTCGAGACCTCGGCCTCGCGACCGGCCGTCTCGTTGGGGTTGAGCTGCTCGGGCAGGAATCGATCGATGGCGAGCACGAGCGCGATGCCGACGAAGAAGGCGCCCCAGCCGATCAGCTGGGCGCTGCGTTGCGAGAAGGACTCCGTCAACGACGACAGCCCGAGCGGCATCGCCTGGATGAAACTGACCACCAGCATCGCGCCGGCCGCGAACGCCAGCATCACGGCCAGCCCCGAGCGCTGCAGGGCGCGGCCGCTCAGGACCAGGGCACCGCCGATCGAGGTCGCCAACCCGGCCAGCAGCGAGACGGTCAACGCCAGGAACACGGCGTCAGCCCCGCTCGCATCCGGCGCCGTCGAACCGGTTCAAAGTCAGGCCCCCGCGTAGTAGGCGGTCAGGGCCTGCGCGAGCCAGCCGGGGTCGCGCACGCCTGCGAGCTCGCGGGTGCTGTGCATGCTCAGCAGGGGGACGCCGACGTCGCACATCACGATGCCCAGCCGCTCGGCGGTCATCGGGCCGATCGTGGAGCCGCAGGGCACGGCGTTGTTGGAGACGAAGTCCTGGGTCGGGACGCCGGCCGCCGCGCACGCGCGCCGCCACACGGCCGTCCCCGCCGCGTCCGTGGTGTAGCGAAGGTTGGCATTGTGCTTGAGCAGCGGTCCGGCGTTGAGCAGGGGCCGGTGGTCGGGGTCGTGCAGGTGGGGATGGTTGGGGTGGACGGCGTGGCCGGCGTCGGAGCTGATGCAGGAACTGCGCGCCAGCAGGCGGAACCAGCCGTCCGCGTCCACGCCGAGGGCGTCGGCAATCCGACGCAACACCTGCTCCAGCAGCGGCCCCGCGGCACCGGAGCGCGAGGCCGACCCGACCTCCTCGTGGTCGAAGCAGGCGAGCACGGTGATGTCGTCGCCCTCGTCGGCGGCCAGCAGGGCGGTGAGTCCGGCGTGAACGGAGCTGAGGTTGTCCAGTCGGCTGCTGGCGAAGAACTCCTCGGTCGGCCCGAAAACGGCGGGCGCCTCGGTCGGGTAACAGATCAGGTCGTGGCCGGCGATCTCGTCGGCATCGAGGGAGGCCTCACCGGCGATGAGGTCGAGCAGGTCGAGGTCGGGGCGTCCCACGCTGAAGATGGGCTTGAGGTGGGCCTGGCGGTCGAGGGTGAGCTTCTCGTGCACGGAACGGTCCAGATGGGGCGCGACCTGCGGCACCCGGAGCCAGGCGGGGGTCGCGACGAGGTGCTGATCCCCGGACGCGGTGATGAGGCGGCCGGCGACGCCGAGTTCGCGGTCGAGCCACTGGTTGGGCAGCGGTCCGCCGTAGACCTCGACTGCGGCCTGCTGCCACCCGAACCCGAAGGAGGTCGGCTGGGGCTTCAGCTTGAGCGCGGGGGAATCGGTGTGGGCGCCGACGATGCGGAATCCGGCGCAGGCGGCGTCCACGCCGCTCGGGACGTGCCACGCGACGATCGCGCCGTCACGGACGACGTAGCCGCCGCGGGGCTCGTCGGCGAAGGCGTCTGCTTCGTCCTGGGCGGTGAAGCCGGCCGCGTCCAGGCGCCGGGCCACCTCGGCGGCGGCGTGGTAGGCCGAGGGCGAGGCCACCACGAAGGCGGCGAGGTCGTCGATGTGCGCGCGGTCGTCCATGCGCCCATCCTGCCGCAGGCGTAGGGTCCGGCCATGGATGTGGTGACCCTGAGCTCCGCGGACGCCGACGCCGCGGTCGCGCTGTGGGAGGCCTGCGGGCTGGTGCGCCCCTGGAACGACGCGGGCGCCGACTTCGCGCGGGCGCTGGCCGGGCCGGCCTCGACGGTGCTGGGCGTCTTCGCATCGTCGCGCCTGGTGGGCACCGTCATGGTCGGCGGCGACGGGCACCGCGGCTGGGTGTACTACCTCGCGAGCGATCCGAAGCGGCGCGGCGAGGGGCTGGGCCGGACGCTCATGGAGGCGGCCGAGCGCTGGCTGGTGTCCCACGGGCTGCCGAAGATCCAGTTCATGGTGCGTGGCACGAACACCGCGGTCTTGGGGTTCTATGAGCACCTGGGCTATGAGGCGCAGGACGTGGTCGTCCTGGGGCGTCGGCTGGACGACTGAGAGGCGATCGGGACGCCCGCGGCCCGGGCTCGCGAAAACTGTCGGAGGAGCCTGCGAGGATCGAGACATGGACAACTTCGGCATCCTGCTCGTGGCCCTTCTGGTGGGGGTGGCCCTCGGCGCGCTCGGCGCCTGGCTCGTCGTGCGCCGCTCCGCCGCGACCGAGGGGATCGAGGCCGCGGCGGCCCCCGCCCGCCTGCGCGCGGCCGCGGCGTCCGCCCGGGCCGCCGCGGCGCGGGCGCGGGCCGAGATCGCCGCCGCGGAGGTGCGCGTGCGCGAGGCTCAGGCGGACGCCGAGCGCGCCCGGCGGGGGGTCGCCGAGGAGCGGACGACAGCAGCCGACGCGCGCGCCGAGGCGGCGACGGCGCTGGCGAGGGTGGCGGCGCTGGACGCCCAGCGGACGGCGGCGCTCGCCGAACGCGACACCGCGCTCGCCCGCGCCGCCGAGATCGCGGCCGATCGCGACGCGGCTGTGAAGGAGTTCAAGGTGCTCTCGGGGCAGGCGCTCGACGAACAGGGCAAGAAGGCGGACGCCAGCGCCGACGCCCGGCTGCGGGCGACCGAGCAGCTCATGGGTCCGATCAAGGAGAGCCTGGCCAAGTTCGACGCGCGTCTCGGCGAGGTCGAGCAGGCGCGCGTGGCGATGGCGACGGAGCTGTCCCAGCAGGTGCGGGCGGTGCAGTTCACCGGGGAGCAGCTCCGGCGGGAGACGCACGCGCTCTCGACGGCGCTGCGCAAGCCGCAGGTGCGCGGCGCCTGGGGCGAGCTGCAGCTCAAGCGGGTCGCCGAGCTGGCAGGCATGCTCGAGCACTGCGACTTCGTGCAACAGTCGACGACCACGACGTCGGAGGATCGCGTGATCCGCCCCGACCTGAAGGTCACCCTCGCTGAGGGCAAGTTCGTCTACGTGGACGCGAAGGTGCCGCTGTCGGCGTTCCTCGACGCTCAGGAGACCGAGGACGAGCGCGACCGCGAGCGCCATCTGGGGCAGTTCGCCAAGAACGTTCGTTCCCATGTGGACGCGCTGTCGGCCAAGAACTACTGGAAGGCCGATCCGGGCACCCCGGAGTTCGTGGTCATGTTCGTGCCGAACGAGGCGCTGGGTTTCGAGGCGCTGCGGCTGATTCCCGACCTGCACGAGTACGCCAGCACGCGCGACGTCGTGGTGGCGACACCGTCGACCCTCATCGCGCTGCTGCGCTCGGTGGCATACGGCTGGAAGCAGGCGAAGCTCGCCGAGTCGGCGGCGCAGGTGTCGCAGCTGGGCCGGGAGCTGTACGACCGGCTGGGCACGATGGGCGGCAACGTCGACCGGCTCGGCCGGGCCCTCGGCTCGGCGGTGAAGGCCTACAACGCGTCGGTCGGCTCGTTGGAGACGCGCGTCCTGGTGACCGCGCGCCGGTTCCGGGACTTCAACGTCACCGACGCCGAACTCGCGCCGCTCTCGGCGGTCGAGGAGCCGCTGCGCCAGGTGGCCGCGCCCGAACTGGTCGAGGACGCGACGGGCGTCCCCACGGTGGTGGGCCGCTCGGACGCCGACTCCCCCCGGCTGCCCGAGCAGGACGAGCTGCTGCGCCCCGAGCCCGATCTGGCCGAGGTCGCCGAGGCGACCCAGCTGGCCCGGCTTCGCCCCGCCCGCAGAAAGGCCT
>JAKDIK010000360.1 GCA_030450535.1 Propionibacteriaceae bacterium | reverse complement strand
CCTCGCGTGTTCTACCCTGCGGCCGCCCTGGTCCTGGCATTCGTGGTGTTGGCCGCGGCGGCACCCACGTGGCTGAAGGAGCAGCTCGACGACGCCAACACCGGCATCGTCAACGGTTTGGGCTGGTACTACGTGCTCATCGTGACAGGCTTCGTGGGATTCGCGTTGTACGTGGCGTTCAGCCGCTACGGCGACATCAGGCTCGGAAAGGATGGCGACACCGCGGAGTACGGACTGCTCAGCTGGTTCGCCATGCTGTTCGCCGCGGGCATGGGCATCGGCCTGGTGTTCTGGGGCGTTGCCGAGCCGTTGAATCACCTCGCGTCGCCCGCGCCCGGGACGCACGTCGACACGCCGGACGTTCTCGCGCAGAACGCCATGAACACCACCTTCCTCCACTGGGGCCTGCATGCCTGGGCGATCTACGTGGTCATCGGCCTGGCCGTCGCGTACGCCGTCCATCGCAAGGGGCGGTCCGTCTCCCTGCGCTGGATGCTCGAACCCCTGTTCGGCTCCCGGGTGCGCGGCTGGGTCGGGGACGTCATCGACATCGTCGCCATCGTGGGCACCCTCTTCGGTGTCGCCACCTCGCTCGGCTTCGGCGTGACGCAGTTGGGCTCGGGCCTGGACTTCCTGGGCATCGTCGACGAGAACATCTGGCTCTTCATCGGCCTCATCGCCGCCATCACCCTCGTGGCCACCGCGTCCGTCATGAGCGGGCTGGATGTCGGGATCAAGTGGCTCTCGACCGGCAACATCATTCTCGCCGGCGTGCTGGTGATCGCGATCCTCGTGCTCGGCCCTTCGCTCTTCGTGTTGCGCGAGTTCGTGCAGAGCGTGGGCTCCTACCTGGCCAACTTCCTGCAGCTGAGCTTCCGCACGATGCCCTACCAGGGGGAAGCCGGGGAAGGGTGGCTGGGTGGCTGGACCACGTACTACTGGGGCTGGTGGATGAGCTGGTCGCCGTTCGTGGGCATCTTCATCGCTCGCATCTCCCGCGGCCGGACCGTGCGCGAGTTCGTGCTCGGCGTCCTCGCCGTCCCGACCCTGGTGACGTTCCTGTGGTTCTCCGTGCTCGGCGGCACCGCCATCTGGCAACAGCTGTACGGGTCCGGCGACCTCATCGCCGACGACGGCTCGGTGTCGACCACGACCGCGCTGTTCCAGATGCTGCAGCACCTGCCCGGCGGTCCCGTGCTGACCGGATTGTTCCTGCTGCTGCTCGTCGTGTTCTTCGTGACGAGTTCCGACTCGGCCTCCTTCGTCGTCGACATGGTCGCGAGCGGCGGCAACCCGAATCCGCCGGTGGTCACCCGCGTGTTCTGGGCGCTGCTGGAGGGGGCCATCGCGGCCGTGCTCCTCTACGTCGGGTGGGCCTCGGGCGGAACCGTCACCGACGGCTTGTCGGCCCTGCAGACCATGTCGATCCTCGTCGCCGCCCCGTTCAGCGTCATCATGGTGCTCACGGTCTTCGCCACCCTGAAGTCGCTTCACGCCGAGCACCAGCGACGCCTCCGCATCGAGGAGCAGACCTTGTTCAAGGACGTCGAGGAGACCGCCCTCGTCGCCGCCCAGTGGGCCAACGGCGCAGAGTAGCCTCCGGGATTGATGATCCGGGGCGGCGGTCAGGCATGCCGATGAGCCCGACGCGAGGGCGGTTCTGGTGGGATCTGCTCCGCAAGCAGGTCGCCGTCGCGCCCGAGGAGTCGGCGGCCGACGAGGTCGATCACGGCCCCCTGGTCGTCTTCGCGACCCGGGTGGCCGCCGTCGCGCTCCAGACGGGGGCGTCGTCGTCCGAGGCCACCGAGATGCTGCTGCGGCTCGGGTTCGCCCAAGGAGTCCGGCTCAACGTCGACATCATCTACACCGCGGTCACGGTCACCGCTCCCGAGACGGACGCCCACCCGCCGCGGGTCGGACGCCGCACCGTCCCCGCCCTGGGGTGGGACTACGCCCGCCTCGCCCACCTCGAGGACGTCGTCGCCCGCTTCTGCGCCGGCGAGCTGACCCTCGCGGAGGCCACGGGCGAGGTCCGGCGGCGGGGCACCACCGGACCCGTCTACCGCCGTTGGGTCGTGGCGGGTGCCGCGTTCGCCCAGGGCGCCAGCATCTGCGCGTTGCTGGGCGGCGTGCCGCTGGAAATCATCCTCGCGGGCCTGGCCACCCTCGGGATCGATCTGGCGGTGGCCTGGCTCGGACGCCGCAACGTCACCTACTTCTTCTGCCAGGTGGTGGCCGGCGCCATCCCGATGGCGATCGCGATGGGGCTGATGGTGCTGCGCAACCACGGCGTCCATGAGCTGTGGAGCCTCTCGCCGTCGCTGGTGGTGGCCTCCGGAATGGTGTCGATGCTCGCCGGCCTGGGCATCGTCGGGGCGGCTCAGGACGCCCTCGACGGCGCCTACCTCACCGCCACCGCCCGCGCCGTCGACGTGGCGATGCGGACCGGTCGCCTCATCCTCGGCGTGGTCGGCGCCGCCGTGTTCATCACCTTGCTGCTGAGGATGCGC
>JAKDIK010000114.1 GCA_030450535.1 Propionibacteriaceae bacterium | reverse complement strand
GCCGCCCACCGGTCAGCACACCGACGCTGCTGCCGGCCGCGGTCAGTCCCGCGACGGCCGCATCGACAGCTTCCGGCCACGACGCGACCCGCAGCACGCCGTCCCCGCGGACCAGAGGCCGGGTGATCCGATCCTCGCCACGGGCGGAGACGAACGCGAACCGACCCTTGTCGCAGTTCCACTCCTCGTTCACCTCCGGCGCCTCGCCGGCGAGCCGGCGCTTCACCTGGAAGTGGCGGTGGTCCACCCGCAACTGGCAACCTCCCGCGCAGTGCTCGCAGGTGCTGTCCGTGCTCACGAGGTCGAACGGCCGGCTCTGGAACCGGTAGGACACCGAGGTCAGGGCACCCACCGGGCAGATCTGGATGACGTTGCCGCTGAAGTAGCTGTCGTAGGGGTCGTCCTCGTAGAACCCGACCTGCTGGAGCGCGCCGCGCTCGACGAGCGCGATGAACGGGTCACCCGAGATCTGCTCGGAGAAGCGGGTGCAGCGTGCGCACAGCACGCAGCGCTCGCGGTCGAGCAGCACCTGGGCCGAGATCGACACCGGCTTGGGAAAGGTGCGCTTGACGCCGTCGTAGCGGGACTCGCCGTAGCCGTGGCTGAGCGCCTGGTTCTGCAGCGGGCATTCGCCACCCTTGTCGCAGATCGGACAGTCGAGCGGGTGGTTGATCAGCAGCAGCTCCAGCATGCCCTTTTGGGCCTTGTCGGCCTTCTCGGAGCTCACCTGGGTCTGGATCTGCATGTTGGGCGCCACCTCGAGCGTGCAGGACGCCTGCGGCTTGGGCATGCCGCGCCCGTTGCCCATGTCGGGTACCTC
This sequence comes from Propionibacteriaceae bacterium, assembly GCA_030450535.1. Taxonomy (GTDB): domain Bacteria; phylum Actinomycetota; class Actinomycetes; order Propionibacteriales; family Propionibacteriaceae; genus Propioniciclava. The sequence goes on along the minus strand of JAKDIK010000114.1, from coordinate 7,006 downwards.
GACCATGCACTGGCGGCAGGCGCCGACCGGGTCGAGCAGCGGGTGATCGCAGAAGCGCGGGATGTCGATCCCGATCATCTCGGCGGCTCGGATCGCCAGCGTGCCCTTGGGCACCTGCACCTGGGTGCCGTCGATGAAGACGGTGATGAGATCCGACTTCTCGAGGTCCTGCGGCTTCGCCTCGACGCTCATGCGCGGTCTCCTTCGTGGGGGCCCGAGGCGTCCGGGGCCGATGCGTCCGGGGCCGATGCGTATTGGGCCGGCGTCAGCGAACCCTCACCGGGCTCGCTCTCGCGCAGGGTGGACACCGCGCCGCGTCCCGTGGCCGGGAACAGCGCGCTGCGGCCGTAGGGGAACAGTTCCCACGCCGGGGTGGTGTAGCCCGCCTCGAACTCGGAGCGGAAGTGCTTCACCGCGCTCGTCACGCAGGCCACGGCGCCATCGGCGAGGGCGCAGAACGACTTGCCACCGATGTTGTCGCAGACGTCGAGCATCTTCTCGATGTCGCCCTCGACCGCCGTCCCGGCCTCGAACTTCGCGAGCATCTGCACGAGCCACCAGTTGCCCTCGCGGCACGGGGTGCACTTGCCGCAGGACTCGTGCTTGTAGAACTCGACCCACCGCAGCGTCGTGCGGACCACCGACGTGGTCTCGTCGAAGACCTGCAGTGCCTTGGTGCCGAGCATCGTGCCCGCCGCCGCGGCCCCCTCGTAGTCGAGTGGGACGTCGAGGTGCTCGGCGGTCAGGATCGGCGTCGAGCTGCCGCCCGGCGTCCAGAACTTGAGCTCGTGGCCCTCGCGGATGCCGCCGGACAGGTCGATGAGCTGGCGCAGCGTGATGCCGAGCGGGGCCTCGAACTGGCCGGGTCGGGCCACGTGCCCCGACAGCGAGTACAGCGTCATGCCCTTGGACTTCTCGGTGCCCATGGACGCGAACCAGTCGGCGCCGTGGGCGATGATGCTCGGCACGGACGCGATCGACTCGACGTTGTTGACCACGGTCGGGCACGCGTAGAGGCCGGCGACGGCCGGGAACGGCGGGCGCAGGCGGGGCTGGCCGCGGCGTCCCTCGAGGGAGTCGAGCAGCGCCGTCTCCTCGCCGCAGATGTACGCGCCGGCGCCGGCGTGCACGATCACGTCCAGGTCGAAGCCCGAGCCGAGGATGTTGCGGCCGATGTAGCCCGCGGAGTACGCCTCGCGGACGGCCTGCTGCAGCCGGCGGATCACGTGCACGACCTCACCCCGGACGTAGATGAACGCGGCCTTGCACCCGATCGCGTAGCTGGCGATGATCACGCCCTCCACGAGGGTGTGCGGCGACGCCATCATCAGCGGCATGTCCTTGCAGGTGCCCGGCTCGGACTCGTCGGCGTTGACGACCAGATACCTGGGGTTCGGGTTGTCCTGCGGCACGAAGCTCCACTTCATGCCCGTCGGGAAGCCCGCACCCCCGCGGCCGCGCAGGCCGGCGTCCTTCACCGTGCCCATCACGTCGGCCGGGGAGCTGCCGAGCGCCTTCCGGAGGGCCTGATAGCCGCCGGTGCGCTCATAGTTCGTGATCTTCCACGCCCGCTCATCGGCCCAGTGGGCCGAGAGCACGGGAGTCAGCAGGTCGGTCACTTCGCCTCCTCATCGCCGGTGGTGGACGCCCGCTCCGGGCCCTCGCTGGGGGCCGTCCAGCCCCGCTCGTGCGCGATGTCGAGACCCAGCAGGGACGCGGGGCCCGCCGTGGGGCCCTGGTCGGCGCGGCCGTCGGGGAACCCGGCGAGCACACGCTCGGTCTCCCGCCAGCCGACCAGCTCGGCGCCGCGGGTCGAGTGGACGGGGACGCCGGCGGCGAGGTCGTCCAGCAGCCGGGTGGCCGACTCGGGGCTCATGTTGTCCATGAACTCCCAGTTGACCATCATGACCGGGGCGAAGTCGCAGGCGGCGTTGCACTCGACGCGCTCGAGGCTGAACAGCCCGTCGGCGGTGGTCTCCCCCTCGCCGATGCCCAGGCGATCCTCGACGACCTCGATGAGGATGTCGCCGCCCATCACGGCGCAGAGCGCTGTGGTGCAGACGCCGATGTGGTGCTTGCCGGCCGGACGCCGCTTGTACATCGTGTAGAAGGTGGCGACGCCGGACACCTGGGCCGTCGTGATGCCGAGCACCTCCGCGCAGGCCTCGATGCCGGCCGGCGACACGCGGCCGTCCACCGACTGCACGAGGTGGAGCATCGGCAGGAGCGCCGAGCGGGCCTGCGGGTAGCGGTCCGCGAGCTGGCGCAGCTCGTCGATGGTCTCGGCGGTGATGTTCGTCGCCGTGTCGGCCATGTCGATCGAGCCCGACTCGGGGAACCAGCTGGTGAACTCGTGCGCCGAGGCGCTGGGCCGGTGGTCCTCGGGCACCAGCGGGGTCTCGTGGGGACCGGTCACCGGTCAACACCTCCCATCACGGGGTCGATCGACGCCACGGACATGATGACGTCGGAGATCATGCCGCCCTCGCACATGAGGGGAACCGACTGCAGGTGGTTGAACCCGGGGTCCCGCATGTGCGCGCGATAGGGCCGCGTCCCGCCGTCGGAGACGACGTGGCAGCCGAGCTCACCCTTCGGGGACTCGATGGGCACGTACGCCTGCCCGGCCGGCACGCGTTCGCCCTCGGTCACCATCTTGAAGTGGTGGATGAGGGCCTCCATGGACTCGCCCATGATGTGCTTGATGTGCTCATGGCTGTTGCCCTGGCCGTCCGGCCCGACGCTCAGGTCGGCCGGCGAGCCGATCTTGGGATCGGGGTGCATGACGGGCTGGCCCGCCGTGGCCTCGAGCCGGTCGACGGTCTGCCGCACGATCTTGAGCGACTCCCACATCTCCTGCAGACGCACCAGGAAGCGGCCGTAGCAGTCGGCCGTGTCGGCGGTCGGGACGTCGAAGTCGTAGGTTTCGTACCCGCAGTAGGGCTGCTGCTTGCGCAGGTCCCACGCGTACCCGGTCGACCGCAGCACCGGACCAGTGACGCCGAGCGCCATGCAGCCCGCCAGATCCTGGATGCCGATGCCCTCGTTGCGGAGCTTGAAGATCGGGTTCTCCTTGATCAGGAGCGCGATCTCGGGCAGGTGCTTCTCGAGCCAGTCGATGAGCTGGCGGAGCTGGGCGAGCCCGTTCTCGGGGATGTCGACGGCCACACCGCCCGGCCGGACGTAGGCATGGTTCATCCGCAGGCCGCTGACCGCCTCGAAGAAGTCCAGGATCATTTCGCGCTCCCGGAAACCCGCCATCATCACCGAGGTGGCGCCGAGCTCGTTGCCGGTGCTGCCGATGGCGACGAGGTGGCTGCTGATCCGGTTGAGTTCCATCATGAGCACGCGGATGATCTGCGCACGCTCGGGGATCTCGTCCTCGATGCCGAGCAGCCGCTCCACCGACAGGCAGTAGGCCACCTCGTTGAACAGCGGCGCCACGTAGTCCATGCGCGTCACGAACGCCGAGCCCTGGGCCCACGTCCGGTACTCCATGTTCTTCTCGATGCCGGTGTGCAGGAAGCCGATGCCGGGCCTGATGCTGACGACCGTCTCGCCCTCGCACTCCAGGATCAGGCGCAGGACGCCGTGGGTCGCGGGGTGCTGCGGGCCCATGTTGATGACCAGCGTCTCATCGCCGCGCTCGGCCTGCTCCTGGGCGATCTCCGTCCAGTCGCCTCCCATCGGCGTGTAGACGGTGCCCGTGGCCTCCTCGCCCGAGGGGGCGTAGTAGTCGGTACTCACCTGTAGTTCCTCCGCTGATCGGGGGGCGGGACGACGGCGCCCTTGTACTCCACCGGGATGCCGCCGAGCGGGTAGTCCTTGCGCTGCGGGTGGCCGACCCAGTCGTCGGGCATGAGGATGCGGGTCAGCGATGGGTGGGAGTCGAAGACGATGCCGAACATGTCCCACGCCTCGCGCTCGTGCCAGTCCGCCGCCGGGTAGGTGGCGCACACGCTGGGGAGGCGCGGGTCGGCGTCCGGGCAGGTGGTCTCCACGCGCAGGCGTCGATTGTGGGTGTAGGAGTTCAGCTGATAGACGGCGTGGAGTTCGGCACCCTCGTCCGTCGGGTAGTGGACGCCGGAGACGCTCATGCAGCCCTCGTAGCGCAGGTGCGCGTCGTCGCGCAGATGGGCGATGACCTCGAGCAGCCGCTCGCGGGGGACATGGACGGTGAGCTCGCCGCGATCGAGGACGACCAGGCGGAAGGGGTCATCGACGAGGGCCTCGACGCGGCCCACGACGCGCTCGTACTCGTCGGGCAGCGGACGGGCGGCGCCCACCGGACGCCAGACCTCGCGCACGATCTCGCCGTAGCCGGAGGTGTCGGGTGAGCCGTCGCTCCACATGCCCCGGCGCGTCGCCGGGATGAGGACGGGCTGCTCGCTGGACTGGGCGTCCTCCCGCTCCAGTCCGGCACCCGGGGCGGAGTCGGCACCCTCGACGGGCTCGGAGACGGTCTTCTCCTCGCCGGGGAGCTTCTCGTCGCTCATCGCATGAGGCCCTTCATCTCGAGCGTGGGGGTGGCCGCGAGCTGCATCTCCTCCAGGTCCTCGAGCACCTTGGCGCGGTGCGCCCCCATCGGGTCGTGCAGGACGATGTCGCGCAGCTTGAACATGCCGTCGATGAACATGTCCGGACGGGGCGGGCAGCCGGGCACGTACACGTCGACCGGCACGATGTGGTCGCCGCCCTGGACGATCGCGTAGTTGTTGAACATGCCGCCCGAGCTGGCGCACACGCCCATCGCCATGACCCACTTGGGGCCGGGCATCTGGTCGTAGACCTGCCGCATGACCGGCGCCATCTTCTGGCTGACGCGACCCGAGATGATGAGCAGGTCGGCGTGGCGGGGCGAGGCGCGGAAGGCCACCTGCCCCCACCGGTCGGCGTCGTAGCGGGCGCACCCGAACGCCATCATCTCGATCGCGCAGCACGCGAGCCCGAAGGTCGCCGGCATGATCGAGGCGCGGCGCATCCAGCCCGCCACGGCCTCGATCGTGGTGGTCATGATCCCCGACTCGGGGAGTGCGTCCTCAATGCCCATGGCTGGGCTCCTTTCCTACCGGTCCCTCAGTCCCACTCCATGCCGCCGCGTCGGTACTCGTAGTAGTACGCGATGCAGAGGAGCAGGATGAAGACGATCATGGCCAGGATCGCGAACATGCTCAGTTGGTCGAACGCCACCGCCCACGGGTAGAGGAAGGCGATCTCGATGTCGAACACCAGGAACATCATCGCGGTGATGTAGTACTTGACCGGGAAGCGGCCACCGCCCGCCGCGCGCGGGGTGGGGTCGATGCCGCACTCGTACGGCATGTACTTGGTCTTGTTGTAGCGCTTGGGACCGATCAGCAGGGAAGCGATGATCATGACGGCCAGGAGCGCGGCCGAGAAGAAGACCACCCCGAGGATCGGAATGTAGGGGCTCATGGCAGCGGCTGTCCCTTCTCGTCGTCGTGCCTCATGCGGAGGGTGCCAGCCGTGAGAGCGAGGTCAGCACCTTGTCCATCCAGTCGCCGTCGTCGGCATCGTACAGATGGGCCAACAGCTTCATCGTGAACCTCATCAAGGTTGGTCTGGGCAAACCGTATCGCGTGCAGGCGGCCATGACCGCGGGACGCTCGATCAGGGATACGAAGACCTGACCCAGGCGGTAGTAGCCCCCCCATTCGGCGCTCAGCCGGGACGCATAGCCGTCCAGGGCGCGTTCGGCCCCGCGGGTGCCGAAGCCGCGACTGCGGGCGTCCGCGACGGCGTCTGCGGCCATCTCGGCGGCCTCCATCGCGTACGGGATGCCCTCACCGTTGAAGGGGCTCACCATGCCGCCGGAATCGCCGACGAGCAGCAGGCCGCGGCCGTAGGCGGGCTTGCGGTTGAAGCTCATGGGCAGCGCGGCCGAGCCGATGCCGCCGATCTGGTTCTCGGGGCGGAATCCCCACTCCGGCGGGGTGCTGGCCGCCCAGGTGGTGAGCATCTCGCGGAAGTTGATCTTCTGGCTGGACGCCGTGCTGCTCACGGTGCCCATGCCGACGTTGACGGTGCCATCCCCCATGGCGAACACCCAGCCGTAGCCGGGGAGCAGGGTCGACTTGCCGGGCTCGCCGTCCCAGAGCTGGAGGTGGCTCTCCATCCAGTCATCGTGGGTGCGCTGCTCGCTGCGGTAGTAGGTGCGGACGGCGACGCCCATGGGGCGCTTGCGGTTCTTCTCGAGCCCCATGCCGAGGGCGAGCCGGGAGGAGTTGCCGTCGGCGGCGATGGTCACGGGGGCGCGGAACATGCGGCCGTCCTTGGCGCGGACGCCCACGATCCGGTCGCCGTCGAGGATCGGATCGGCGACGGTCGTGTCCTCGTGGAGGTGCGCGCCGGCGTCCACCGCCAGGCGGGCGAGCAGGTGGTCGAACTCGGCGCGCGGGCGGGTGAGGCCGTAGTTGGGGAAGGACTCCAGCTCGGGCCAGGGAAAGTGGAACGGCTCGCGGCGTGCGCCGTAGGTGCGCAGGCCGACATTGTGCTTCCAGCCGGCCTTCTCGGAAACGTCGACGCCGAGGCGCACGAGCTGCTTGGTGGCCCGCGGCGTCAGGCCGTCGCCGCACACCTTGTCGCGCGGGAACGTGGCCTTCTCGAGCAGGGCGACCTCGAGCCCGCGCCGGGCGAGCCACGTGGCGGCGGTGGCGCCCGCCGGGCCGGCTCCGACGACGATGACGTCGGCCTCCACGGATGCGGAGGCGGGGGCGTCCTGCGTCATGCCCACCACCTCATTTCCACTCGCCCGGTCATCGGTCCGGGGTCAGTCTAGGCAGTTGGTCCGACAAGCGCCATTTGACCCGCGAGTGCGCGTCGTGGCCTGTCAGAAGCGCATTTAGGTGATCGGGGTGTTGGCTATTTCGGGGTGGTCCCCGGGGCGTGCGCACTCCGCTGGTCGAACGTCGACTCCGCTGGTCGAAACTCACTTCGCTGGCGTCCCAACACCAGCGAAGTGCGGTTCGACCCCCGGAGTCACACC
>JAKDIK010000113.1 GCA_030450535.1 Propionibacteriaceae bacterium | reverse complement strand
CTTCGGTTGGCTCGTGGGCGAGGTGCATCTTCCTCGTCCTCGGTGGGCTCCTCGGCTGAGGAACCCCTTGTCACTGCGACCCCCGCGGTCGGGCGTGTCGCGCCTGTTCGGGCCGCACAAACCTCAACCTGCGTCTCGGTTTGGTAGGGCCCGGCGTCGATCGCCCGGCTTGCCCGGGGTGGCTTTCCTGCGGAACCTGCGCCGGGCATGCCCGGTGCAGCCTTGCCGCAACCAGCGTCAGAGCAACCCGAACAGTCTGTCACGGACACCCAGAGCGGGCAAATCGTCCTGGGTCGGTTGCCGCGCGTGACGTCGTCTGGTGGGTGCGTCCCCTGGCGTGGGGACCGGGACAGGCGGCGCCACCTTCGGCCACGGACCCTCCGGGTCGACTCTCGCATCCCGAACGCGCCGAGGGGCGGTGGCGGCCCGGATGAAACAATCAGACCCATGCGTGTCTTCAACTTCTCCGCCGGTCCGGCCATGCTGCCACTCGAGGTGCTCGAGCGCGCCCAGCGCGAGCTGATCGACTGGGATGGGTCGGGCATGTCGGTCATGGAGGTGTCCCACCGCGGCAGGGCGTTCGTTGCCTGCGCCGCCGCCACCGAGGCGGCGTTCCGTGAGGTCATGGGGATCTCCGACGAGTACTCCGTGCTGTTCCTGCAGGGCGGCGCCCTCGGCGAGTTCGCGGCCCTGCCGATGAACCTCAGCGCGCCGGGCCAGACCATCGAGTTCCTCACCACGGGCGACTGGGGCAAGAAGGCCGTGGCCGAGGCCCGCAGGTACGCAGACGTTCGCGTCCTGTCCGATGGGGCCGACCACAACTACACGGCCGTCCCCGAACCGGGCTCCTTCCACGTCGACCCCGACGCCGCCTACCTGCACTACACGCCGAACGAGACCATCCGCGGCGTCGAGTTCGGATACATCCCGGACGCCGGCGACGTCCCCGTGGTCGCCGACATGAGCTCCACGATCCTGTCGCGCCCCGTTGATGTGTCCCGATTCGGGGTCATCTACGCCGGCGCGCAGAAGAACATGGGGCCGTCCGGCCTCGTGGTCGTCGTCGTGCGCCGCGACCTTCTCGGACGCCCGCGCCCCGAGACCCCGACCGTGTGGGACTTCACCGTGCAGGCCGGCGCCGATTCCATGATCAACACCCCGCCGACGTTCGGCATCTACCTGCTCGGCCTCGTGCTCGAGTGGGTGAAGGCCCAGGGCGGGCTGCCCGGCATGGCCGAGCGCAACCGCGCCAAGGCGGACGCCCTGTACGGGTTCATCGATGCGTCGGATTTCTACTCCAACCCCGTCGCCCCCGCCGCTCGATCCTGGATGAACGTGCCGTTCCTGCTCGCCGATCCCGAGTTGGACAAGCGGTTCGTCGCCGAGGCGGCCGAGGCCGGCCTCGTCAACCTGGCCGGCCACCGCTCGGTCGGCGGCATGCGTGCCAGCATCTACAACGCCATGCCGCTGGCCGGCGTGCGTGCCCTCACCGATTTCATGAAGGAGTTCGAGCGCGTCCACGGCTGAGCCCGACGCCCCACCCACCATGACGTTCCAGATCCGCACCCTCAACGCCATCAGCCCCATTGGACTCGGCCGGCTGCCCGCCGACCGGTACCGCGTGGGTCACGACATCGACGACCCGGACGCCCTCCTCGTCCGCTCGGCCAGCCTGCACGGGGAAATGATCCCGGCGTCCGTGCTCGCCGTGGCGCGCGCCGGCGCGGGCACCAACAACATCCCCATCGCCGAGTACTCCGCCCGCGGCATCCCGGTGTTCAACACCCCGGGCGCGAACGCGAACGCCGTCAAGGAGCTCGTGGTCGCCGGCATCTTCCTGGCCGCCCGCAACATCGTCGACGCCGCCGCCTTCGCGCACCGCCTCGAGGGTGACCACGCCACGATGGACAGGCTCGTCGAGACCGGCAAGAAGTCGTACGTGGGCTTCGAGTTGCCCGGCCGGACGCTCGGCGTCATCGGTCTGGGGGCGATCGGCGTCGAGGTGGCCAACGTGGCCGTCTCGCTGGGCATGAAGGTGCTCGGCTACGACCCGGCGGTCACCGTCGAGCACGCCTGGGCGCTGAGCTCCAGCGTCGAGCACGTGCGCTCGCTCGACCAGTTGCTCAGGCGCTCCGACATCGTGACGGTGCACGTGCCACTCGTCGATGGCACCCGCGGCCTGATCGGGGCCGAGGAGTTCGCCGCCATGAAGACGTCCGCCGTCCTGCTCAACTTTGCGCGCGGGCCCATCGTCGATGAGCCCTCGCTCATCGCCGCGCTCGACGGCGGTCAGCTGCGCGGCTACGTGTGCGACTTCCCCACTCCCCTGCTCAACAAGCGGCCGCACGTGGTGACCCTGCCGCATCTGGGGGCGTCCACGAAGGAGGCCGAGGAGAACTGCGCGGTCATGGCCGCCGACGCGCTGCGCGCCTACCTGGAGGAGGGGACCGTCCGGAACTCGGTGAACTTCCCCAACGCTGCGCTGCCGCGCACCGAGTCGCGACGCCGCCTCGCGATCGCCAACGCGAACGTGCCCAACATGGTGGGTCAGATCTCAACGATGGTCGGCGAGGCGGGCCTCAACATCGGCGACCTGCTCAACAGCTCACGCGGCGAGCTCGCCTACACGCTCGTGGACGTCGACGGCGAGATCCCGGACAGCCTCGTGGCGGCCATCGCCGCGCTCGACGGCGTCCTGTCGGCCCGAGTGATCTGACCCGCCGACGCCGCCACCCATCGCCGCCGAGCCGGTGGCATCGAGCGGGCCCCGGGGAGGGCTTCAGTGGCGCCGCTGCTTCTTCTCGGCCCATTCGACGTAGCCGATGAGCTGTTCCTTCGTCTGCGGCCGCAGCATCTTGTTGTCATTGAGCATTTGTGCCACCCGCAGGCTCATGAACTCCAGGTACTCGGCGTTGCGGGTGCGCGCGTACTGCTTCTTGGCCTCCTCCAGATCGGAGACGTCGCGGATCACCTGGTTCTCGAGCATGCGTCGTCCGACCATCACGATGAGGGCCACGGCCAGAGCCACGATCGACCCGTACCCGTTCGTGAAGGGGTACACCACGATCGCCAGCACCATCAGCCCGGTGACCACGTAGTGCGTGCCGTAGGTGAAGCCACCGGGCCCGCCGGTGCCGGTCGCCCACTCGCGCAGGGTTTGGGGGCCGTTCTCGCGGCTGCGTGCGAGCCAGTCGGCGAGACCCATCAGGCGTTTCCTGCCAGCAGGTCGTCGATCAGTTCCTCGGCGAGCCCCACCTCGCGCTCGCAGACGGCCTTGACCTCGGGCGGTGAGTAGGTGAAGCAGACGGGGTGATCGGCGATGCGGTGCATGCCGATGTCGTTCCAGGAGTCGCCCAGAGTCCAGAGATCGACGTCCTCGCCGCCGAAGGCGTGCTCCAGCAGGCGCCGCAACCCGAGGCCCTTGTCGGAACCCGGCGGCACGATGTCAAGAAAGTGTTGGTTGCGGTGCACCTCGAGCCGGTCGCCCCACGTGGCGACGAGGTGGGCCGCGACCTGTTCGCGCATGGCGTCGTCCGTGACGAGCATGGGGACGCCCACGAACCGGTGGGCCGCGAAGTCTGCCTCGGCGAGGGGCGTGAACTTCGCCAGAATCGAGTCGACCCGGTCAGCGTTGTCGGAGAGGACGTAGTCGTGGTCGAGGGGCGTGGCATAGGTGGCGACGTGGGGCAGGTCCCGCAGGTAGGCGTACACCTCCCGGACGAGATCCAGGGGCAGGAAGGTGGCGTCCACCACGTCATAGGCGCCGTCGGTGACGACCGCGCCGGTGTAGCAGACGCAGTAGTCGAACGCGACGTGCGACGGGGCGAGGACGTCGTCGGTGGCGAAGATGGACTTTCCCGTGGCCACGACGAGCATGTTGCCCGCGGCGCGCCAGCGCTCCAGCGCCGCCCTCGTCGCCGCCGGCACCGCCCGCTCGAACACGATGGTGCCGTCGAGGTCGGTGGCCAGAATCCGTCGCACGGTGCTGCTCCTTGGGTCGTCGGTTCGTCGGTCGTCGGTGGGCGGTCGTGCGTCGAAAGTTCGTGCGCCGGCGCGTCCGAACGCGCCGGGATGGACGCGCAGGGGGCGGGGCACCGGCTGCCCCGCCCCCTTCATCACGCGCGTGGGGTCACAGACCCAGCCAGCCGAGCCAGTAGCCGAGGATACCCACGGCGAACATGCCGAGAATGATCCAGATGGCGTTGACCTTGCGGCGCAGCAGCCACATGCACAGGAACGTGAGGCCGAGCGCGGCCGCGCCGGGAAGCAGCGAATCGAGGATGCCCTGCACGGTCGTGGTCACCTCTTCGCCCGCGGAGGTGGTGTACTGCGCCACGATGCCCGGGAAGTGGATGGTCGTCCACCGCGAGACCAGGGCGCCCATGACGAACAGGCCGACGATGGACGCGATCTGCGTGATCTTGCGCAGTTGGTTGCCGCCGACCTCGGCGACGATGTTCGTGCCGCGGTCATAGCCCACCCGGAAGCCGTACCAGCGGGTCACCATGCGCAGCACGTTGATCCCGACGAAGAACAGCAGCGGACCGGCGATGGAGCCCGAGAGCGCCAGAGAGGCGCCCAGTGCGGCTAGGACCGGGCGCGCGGTGCCCCAGAAGATGGGATCGCCAACGCCCGCCAGCGGACCCATCAGGCCCACCTTGACGTTGGTGATCGCGGCCTCATCGATCGCCTCGCCGCGGGCCTTCGACTCCTCCATGGCGGCCGTGACGCCGAGCACCGGCGAGGCAACCCACGGTTGGGTGTTGAAGAACTCCAGGTGACGCTTGAGCGCCTCGGCCTGGTCGTCCTTCGAGGTGTAGAACCGCTTGATGGCGGGGATCATCGAGACGCAGAACCCGATGGCCTGCATGCGCTCGAAATTAAATCGTTATTGCGGTGGGAAGGTCTCCGCCTCCCGCGCGGGCGTGCGACAAGGTCTAGGGTTGAAACCGACCGGGCCCGACCGGGCCCGACGACCGATTTTCTCAACGAACAGGGAGTGACCATGTCGGTTGACCCCGAACAGCTCACCCTGGCGGGCGCCTTCGACGCCGCCACCGAAGATCGCTGGGAGGCCGAGGTCCTCAAGGTCCTCAACCGCGGCCGCCCGGAGGGCAAGGAGCTCTCGGTGGAGCAGGCCCGCAAGCGCCTCACCACCGGGATGCTCGACGGTCTCACCGTCGCGCCGCTGTACACGAAGGCGGACTGGGACGGCAACATCGGCTACCCGGGCGTCATGCCCTTCACCCGCGGCGCAGTGCCGCGGGCCGGCGAGGCCATCGCGTGGGGCGTGCGCCAACTGCACGAGGATCCGGACGTGGACGTGACCCGTCGGGGGATTCTGGACGACCTCGAGCGCGGCGCCACCAGCGTGTGGCTGCGGGTCGACCCGGACGCCGTGCCCGCCAACGCGCTCGGCCGCGTGCTGGCCGACGTCCAGCTGGATCTGGCGGCCGTCCGCGTGACGAGTCGCCACGACCAGGCGGCGGCGGCGGACGCCCTCATCGCCGTCCTCAAGGGGTCGGGCACCGACCTCGCCGCGGTCAAGGGCAACCTCGGCATCGACGCCCTCGCGTACGCCGCCCGGCACGCCAGCGCGCCGGACCTGTCCGCGCACCGTGCCTACGTGGCCGAGGCCACCGCCAACCTGCCGGGCGTGATCGCCCTGACGGTCGACGCCCTGCCCTACGAGGGCGCCGGCGCGTCGGACGTCCAGGAGCTCGCCTTCGCCATCGCGACCGGCATCGCGTATCTGCGCGACCTCGACGAAGCGGGCATCGAGCCGGAGATCGCGGCGTCCCAGATCGAGTTCCGGGTGGCCGCGACGACCGATCAGTTCGCGACCATCGCCAAGCTGCGCGCGCTGCGCCGGCTGTGGGCGCGGGTGACGCAGGAGTGCGGGGTGTCCGAGCCGTCGCGCGGCGCCACGATCCACGCGGTGACGAGCCCGCGCATGATGAGCAAGGTCGACCCGTACGTGAACATGCTGCGCACGACGATCGCGACGTTCGGCGCCGCGGCCGGCGGCGCGGACGCCATCACCGTGCTCCCCTTCGACCACGCGCTCGGCCTGCCGACGGCGTTCAGCCGCCGCATCGCCCGCAACACCCAGGTGATCGCGGCCGAGGAGAGCCATCTCGGCCGGGTCACCGATCCGGCGGGCGGCTCGTGGTATGTCGAGTCGCTGACCGACGACCTCGCCCAAGCGGCGTGGTCGATCGTGCAGGAGATCGAGGGTGCTGGCGGCATGTCCGCGGCGCTGACCTCCGGCGATGTCGCCGGCCGCATCGAGGCCGCCAACGCCGCCCGCGCCAAGGATCTCGCCACGCGCAGGATCGAGCTGACCGGTGTCAGCATGTTCCCGATGGCCGGCGAGAAGCCGGTGGAGGCCAAGCCCCGGCCGCAGGCCCCCGAGCTCAAGGGGCTGAGGCAGATCCGCGACGCCGAGGTGTTCGAGGCCCTCCGCGAGGCCGCGTGGGCGCACGAGGCGTCGACCGGCTCCGCCCCGCAGGTCTTCCTCGCGTGCCTCGGCGCGCAGCGCGACTTCGGCGCGCGCCAGGGGTTCGCGTCCAACGTGGTGCTGGTCGGCGGGCTCGGTGTCGTTGAGAGCCACGGCGGCACGCCCGCCGAGATCGCCGCGCAGGCGTCCGATGCGGGCGCGAAGCTCGTGATCCTGTGCAGCTCGGCGAAACTGTACGCCGAACAGGCGGTGCCCGTGGCGCAGGCGTTGAAGGACGCCGGCGTCGAGCGGGTCTTCCTGGCCGGGCAGCTCAAGGAGGCCGGTGAGGTGCCCGAGGGCCTCATCGACGGCACCGTCGGCCTCGGGATGAACGTCGTCGAGTTCCTCGACTCCACCTTCGACCTGCTGGGAGTGTCCCGATGATTCCTCGTTTCGATTCCGTCGACCTCGGCCCGGGCAAGCCCCCGGCCGATGCCGCCGAGCTCTACGCGGACGCCGTCGCGAACCTCGGCGCCACCGGGGCCGCATGGGAGACCCCGGAGCTGATCACGGTGCCGCCCCTGTTCACCGAGGCCGATCTGGAGGGGCTCGACTTCCTCGACACCCGTCCGGGCCTGCCGCCGTTCCTGCGCGGACCGTACGCCACCATGTATGTGAACCGGCCGTGGACGATCCGCCAGTACGCGGGCTTCTCGACCGCCGAGGAGTCCAACGCCTTCTACCGCCGCAACCTCGCGGCCGGCCAGAAGGGTCTGTCGATCGCGTTCGACCTCGCGACCCACCGCGGCTACGACTCCGACCACCCGCGCGTGGCCGGCGACGTCGGCATGGCGGGCGTGGCCGTCGATTCGATCCTCGACATGCGGCAGCTCTTCGAGGGCATCCCGCTGGACCAGATGAGCGTGTCCATGACGATGAACGGCGCGGTGTTGCCGATTCTGGCGCTCTACGTCGTGGCGGCCGAGGAGCAGGGCGTCGCGCCCGCGCAGCTCGCCGGGACCATCCAGAACGACATCCTCAAGGAGTTCATGGTCCGCAACACCTACATCTATCCGCCGTTGCCGTCGATGCGGATCATCTCCGACATCTTCGCGTACACGAGCGCGAACATGCCGCGGTTCAACTCGATCTCGATCTCCGGCTACCACATGCAGGAGGCGGGCGCAACGGCCGACATCGAGATGGCCTACACCCTCGCCGACGGCGTGGAGTACATCCGGGCGGGCCAGAGCGTAGGGCTGGACGTCGACAAGTTCGCCCCGCGCCTGTCCTTCTTCTGGGCGATCGGCATGAACTTCTTCATGGAGGTCGCCAAGATGCGGGCCGCGCGCATGCTGTGGGCGCGGCTGGTGAAGGATGCGGGCGCGAAGAACCCGAAGTCGA
>JAKDIK010000112.1 GCA_030450535.1 Propionibacteriaceae bacterium | reverse complement strand
CGGCGCCACCTTCTGGACGCCGCCGAACGCCGTGATGTCGGCGGTCCCGCGGCGCTTCACCAGGAACCCGACCGCGAGGAACAGCGCCGCGGTCGAGAACCCGTGGTTGAGCATGTAGAACATCGAACCGCTCAGGCTGGCCGTGGTGAAGCTGTAGATGCCGAGGATCATGAAGCCGAAGTGGCTCACCGAGGTGTAGGCCACTAGGCGCATCATGTTGCGCGACGCCAGCGCGCCGAAGGCGCCCCACAGGATCGACACGATGGCGAACCACGTCATGAACGGCGCGATCCAGGCGCTCGCCTCGGGGAACAGCGTGAGGCAGAAGCGGATCATGCCGAACGTGCCGATCTTGTCGAGGACGCCCACGAGCAGGGTGGCCGTGCCCGGCGTCGACTGCTCGGCGGCGTCCGGGAGCCACGTGTGGAGCGGCACCATCGGCGCCTTCACCACGAACGCGATGAGCATGCCCGCCATCAGCCACCGGCCCAGATCGCCCGACAGGTCGAGCGCGGCGAGGTCGGCGACGAGGTAGGAAGGCTGCCCCGCCGAGGCACTCACGGCGTACAGCCCCACGACGGAGGCCAGCATGATGAGGCCGCCCGCCAGACTGAACAGCAGGAACTTCACTGCCGCATAGGCGCGCCGCGGACCGCCGAAGCCGATCATCAGGAAGTAGACCGGAATGAGCGTCGCCTCGAAGAAGAGGTAGAACAGCAACACGTCGGTGGCGGTGAACACGAAGATCGACAGACCCTCGAGGATGAGGACGAGCGAGAAGTACACCTGGGCGCTCCAGCGGGCACTGGGCAGATCCCACTCGACGAGCAGCACCAGCGGCGTGAGGACGACCGTGAGCAGCACCATGGCCGCGCCCATGCCGTCCAGGTCCAGAGCCCACCAGGCCCCGAACGCGCGGATCCATGGCACGGCCGTGGCGAGGTCGACGCCCGTGGCGTGCATCCAGACCACGGCGAGGCCGAGACCGAGGGTCAACAGGCTGGCGACGAAGCCGAGCGCCCGTGCCGCGCCCCTGCCCATGGGCAGCAGAAGCACGAGGCCGGCCACCAGCGGCACCAGCCCCAGCAGGGTGAGCCAAGGAAAGATCATGTCAACTCCTTCCTCAACCCAGCTGGCTGAGGATCAGCACGACGCCGACGGCGATCACGCCGAGCAGCATCGTGAGGGCGTAGCTGCGGGCGTACCCGGACTGCAGGCGGCGCACCTGGGTCGACAAGCCGCCGAAGGCGCGGCCCGTGGTGTCCGCGGCACCGTCGATGCCCACGCGATCGGTGGTCTCGCTGGCCCCGGCCAGGGCGTACGCCGGCGAGACGAACAGGAAGTCGTTCACTTGGTCGCCGTACAGGACCTTGCGTCCGGCCACGGTCAGCGGGTTCCGCGTCGCGGGCGCAACCCGCGGGACGGCGCCACGTCCGAAGACCAGCCACGACGCGAGGACGCCCAGCGCCACGACCGCGACCGTCAGCAGGCCGACCGGGGTCGGGATGAGGGTGGCTTCGTGCGGGTGGAGGCCCAGCGCCGGCTCGAGCCAGCCCTGGATCCAGTTGTTCATCACGATGCCGATGACGACGCTGAACGCCGCGAGGATGATCAGCGGCACCGTCATGACCCACGGTGACTCGTGCGGGTGAACGCCGTCGTCCCAGCGCTTCTTGCCGAAGAACGTCATCAGCATGAGCCGCGTCATGTAGAACGCCGTGATGCCGGCGCCGATGAGCGCGCACAGCCCGATGACGAGGTTGTGCTCGAAGGCCGCCTCGATGATGTGGTCCTTGCTGAAGTAGCCCGAGAAGAACGGGAATCCGATGATCGCGAGATAGCCCATCGCGAACGTCCAGAAGGTGACCTTCATCGCGCTGTGCAGGGCCCCGTAGCGCCGCATGTCGACGCCGTCGCGCATGCCGTGCATGACCGAGCCGGCGCCGAGGAACATGTTGGCCTTGAAGAAGCCGTGGGTGAGCAGGTGGAAGATCGCGAACGCGTACCCGGCCGGGCCGATGCCGGCGGCGAGCATCATGTATCCGATCTGGCTCATGGTGGAGCCCGCCAGCACCTTCTTGATGTCGTCCTGCGCGCAGCCGATCCAGGCGCCTGCGAGCAGTGTCACCGTGCCCACGACCACGACGGCCGTCTGCGCGATGGGCGCCAGCTCGAACACCGCGCGGCTGCGGATGACGAGGTAGACGCCGGCGGTGACCATCGTCGCCGCGTGGATCAGCGCCGACACCGGCGTCGGGCCCTCCATGGCGTCCAGCAGCCACGCCTGCAGCGGCACCTGGGCGGACTTGCCGCAGGCGGCGAGCAGCAGGGCCAGGCCCATGATCGTCACCCACAGCCCGGGCGCCTCGGCGACACCGGCGTTGACGGCGGCGAACGAGCTGGAGCCGAACAGCGCCAGCATCGTGAAGATCGCCGCCAGCATGCCGAGGTCGCCGACCCGGTTCATGACGAACGCCTTGACGCCCGCGGCCGCCGCCGAGTGCTTGTGCTGCCAGAAGCTGATGAGCAGGTACGACGCGAGACCGACGCCCTCCCAACCCACGAAGAGCACGAGGTAGTTGTCGGCGAGCACCAGCACGAGCATCGCGGCGATGAACAGGTTCAGGAACCCGAAGAAACGCCGCCGCCGCTCGTCGTGGGCCATGTAGCCGATCGAGTAGACGTGGATGAGGCTGCCCACGCCGGTGATCAGCAGGGCGAACAGGATCGAGAGCTGGTCAACCAGGAGGCCGGCGTCGAAGCGCCATTCCCCCACCGCGAACCAGGTGTAGAGCGGCAGCGACACGCGACGGACGTCCGCCGGGTTCAGCAGCATCGAGCTGAACGCGGCCAGCGCCACTCCGAACGAGAAGACGACGGACGCCGTGCCCAACCAGTGCCCCCAGCCGTCGGACAGCCGGCCGGCCAGGAGCAGGATGGCCGCGGAGACCGCCGGGACGGCGATCATCAACCACATGTGGGCATACATGCCACTCGCCATGACCGGTTCGGTGATGGTCTCGAGAAGGATCACGTCAGCCACCTCAAAGCTTCAGCAGGTTGGCGTCGTCGACCGAGGTCGAGCGGCGGGTTTTGAAGATCGTCACGATGATCGCCAGGCCGACCACGACCTCCGCGGCCGCAACGACCATGACGAAGAAGCTCGCCACCTGGCCGTCCAGCCCCCCGTGGACGTGGGAGCCCGCCACGAGCGCGAGGTTGCAGGCGTTCAGCATGAGCTCCACGCACATGAAGGCCACGAGGGCGTTGCGGCGCACCATGACGCCGACCGCGCCGATCGAGAACAGGATGGCGGCGAGGATGAGGTAGTTCTCCGGGTTCATCACTGCTGGGGGTCCTCGTCGTCGTCGGCGTCCACGACGCCCTCCACGGCCGCGAACGTCTCGTTGGTCACCTTGGCGAGCGGGGAGGCGTCCACCGTGGCGCCGCGCATGACGAGCGTCTGCGAGATCGACTTCTCGGCCACGGACCCGTCCGGCAGCAGGGCCGGGACGCCGATGGCGTTCGTGTGGGCGTACACGCCCGAGTTGGGCAGCGCGCCGGGGTGTTCGCCCGTGGCGGCGTAGGCGGCCATGCGGTCGGCCGCCTGCTCGGGCTGGCGCTTGCGGGGCGTCACGCGCTGGTGGTGGGCCAGCAGCATCGCACCCACGGCGCCGGTGATGAGCAGCGCGGCGGTCAGCTCGAACACGAACACGTAGCGCCCGAACAGCAGGTGGGCCAGCCCCTCGACGTTGCCGCCGTGGGTGGCGTTGGCCTCGATGGCCGAGACCGGCGGGTTCACCAACGCGCCGCCGACCGCGAAGATCAACAGCGCGGCCACGCCGACGCCGCCGAGGATCGCCAGCACTCGCTGGCCCTTGATCGTCTCGACGATGGAGTCCGGGGTGTCCACGCCGACCATCATCAGCACGAACAGGAACATCATCATCACGGCGCCGGTGTAGACGATGATCTGCGTCATCGCGAGGAACGGGGCGTCCAGGGAGGCGTACAGGACCGCCAAGCAGATCATCGTGACGGCCATGCTCAGCGCGGCGTACACGGCGCGGCGCGAGAGCACGAGGCCGAGGGCGCCGAGCACGGCGAGCGGGGCGACGATCCAGAAGGTCACCTCCGCCCCCGTGACGAGTGGAACGACCAGCGGGTTCACGATGCGGCCCCCTTCGTCTCGACGGGACCGGTGCGCGTGTCCGGGACGCCGGTGGGCGGCAGGCCGAGGAAGTAGTCCTTCTCGTCCTCGCCCAGGCGCCGCGGGTGCGGCGGCTCCTCCATGCCCGGCAGCAGCGGGGCCAGGAGGCGGTCCTTGGTGTAGATCATCTTCTCCCGCGAGGTGTCCGCGAGCTTGAAGTCGTTGGTCATGGTCAGCGCCCTGGTCGGGCACGCCTCGATGCACATCCCGCACAGGATGCAGCGCAGGTAGTTGATCTGGTAGACGCGACCGTAGCGCTCACCGGGGCTGTAGCGGTTCTCGTCGGTGTTGTCGGCGCCCTCCACGTAGATGGCGTCCGCGGGGCAGGCCCAGGCGCACAGCTCGCAGCCGACGCACTTCTCCAGGCCGTCGGGCCAGCGGTTGAGCTGGTGACGCCCGTGGAAGCGCGGCGCGGTGACCTTCTCGCGGCCCTTCTCGGGGTAGCCCTGCGTGAAGGTCCGCCGGAACATGGTCCGGAAGGTGACGCCGAAGCCGGCCCACTCGTCGAACAGGCCCATCACTGTTCCTCTCGATTGTCGTCGGACGCCGCGGGCGCCGGTTGCTCGGCGCCGGCGTCCGGTTCACCGCGCACCACGCCCGCCAGCTCGGGCAGCTCCTGCCCGGGCATCGGCGGCACGGGGTAGCCGCCCGCGAACGCGTCGAACTCGGTGTCGGCCTGGGGGCCGTCCATCCCCAGATTCTCACTCGGCGCCAGGAAGAAGACCGCGATCAACCCCAGCAGCGCGGCGCCCACGATGATCGCGACCATGGGCAGGTTGAGCAGCCCGTGGTTCATGAGGCCGCGCACGAGCGCGATCAGCATGACCCAGGCCAGCGAGAACGGGATGAGCCACTTCCAGCCCAGCCCCATGAACTGGTCGTAGCGGAAGCGGGGCAGGCTCGCCCGCACCCACACGAAGCAGAAGATGACCAACTGCACCTTGAGCACGAACCAGAGCAGGCCCCAGTAGCCGGAGTCGATCCCCGGCACCAGCGACAGCGGCCAGGGCGCGTGGTATCCGCCCAGGAACAGCGTCGTGGTGATCGCGGAGACCGTCGTCATGTTGATGTACTCGGACAGGTAGAAGATCGCGTAACGGAAGCCCGTGAACTCGGTCAGGTGACCCGACACCAGCTCGGACTCGCACTCGGGCAGGTCGAACGGCAGCCGGTTGGTCTCGCCGAACATCGAGATCGCATAGATCACGAACGACGGCGCGAGCAGCAGCCAGTACCACTGCTGCAGACCGAGCAGCCCGCCCGGCAACAGCGGCTGGGCCTGCGCCTCGACGATCCCGGCGGTCGACATGGTGCCCGCGTAGAGGAACACCGCGACGAACGACAGGCCCATCGCGATCTCGTAGGAGATCATCTGCGCCGAGCTGCGCAGCGAGCCGAGCAGCGAGTACGGCGACTGCGAGCTGTAGCCCGCGAGCACGAAGCCGTAGATGGCGACCGACGCGGTGGCGAGCAGCAACAGCGCCGAGACGGGCAGGTCCGCGACCTGCAGGCGCGTCTGGACGCCGAACATCGTCACCTCGCCGCCGAAGGGGATGACCGACCAGGCGGCGAACGCGCACACGCCGGCGATCATCGGGGCGGCCGTGTAGAGGACACGGTCGACCATGCCGGGCGCGAAGTCCTCCTTGAGCAGGAACTTCAGGCCGTCGCCGAGGGTCTGGCCCAGACCGAACGGGCCGTTCATGATCGGGCCCTTGCGATGCTGCATCTTGCCCAGCACCCGACGCTCGAACCACACGTTGACGATCTGCCAGGTCAGGACGCCGATCGGAACAATGATGGCCTTGAAGGCCACCAGCCACCACGGGTCGTTCATGACCACCACGCTCGGGTTCATGCCGCACCTCCTGTCACGCCGACCGGCTCGCCGGCCGTCACCGCGAGCTCGCCGAGCCCGACACCGTTCACGTTGCCGGGGACCCAGCAGACCCCGTCCACCATCGTCTCGGTCACCTCCAGCGGCAGGGTGAGCGTGCCGTTGCCGGCGTCCACGCTCACCTGGTCGCCGCTCGCCAGACCGAGGTCGGACGCCGTCGCCGGGCTGAGCCGCACGACGGGCGCGGCCGCGGTGGCGAGCAGGTGGTCGGCCCCGTCGTTGGCGGCGGAACCGTCGATGAGCTGGCGCCACGTGGCAAGCACGAGGCCGGCACCGGTGGCGGGCACGTTGAAGGCCTCGCCCGGGGCTCCGGGGCGCTCCCCCTCCCAGGCACCCAGCTCGTCGAGCTCCGCCTTGGCGTCCCGCGTCCTGCGTACGCCGAGGTCGCTGCCCAGGGCGTCCGCCAGCATGGCCAGCACGCGCAGATCGGTCATCGCCGAGCGTGCCTGGCTGTTGACGCGGTTGACCCGCCCCGGCCGGTGCTCCCAGTTGAGGAAGGTGCCGGCCTGCTCCTCGACGAGGTCGACGGGCAGGACGACGTCGGCGCGCTCGGCCACCTCGGAGAGGCGGTTCTCGAGGCTGAGCACGAAGCCGGCGCGCTCGAGCCCGGCGCGCGCGGCCTCCGCGTCGGCGAAGTCGGTCGGCTGGACACCCGCCACGACGAGGCCCGCGAGGGTGCCCTCGGCGGCGGCGTGGAGCATGGCGCCGGCGTCCAGGCCCGCCTCGGCGGGCACCCCCGCGACGCCCCACGCGGCCTGCACGTCGACGCGCGCGCTTGCGTCCTCGGCCGGACGCCCGCCCGGCAGCAGGTTGGGCAGGCAGCCGGCCTCGACCGCTCCGCGGTCGCCGGCACGGCGCGGCACCCAGGCCAGGCGGGCGCCGGTGCGCCCGGCCATCTCGACCAGCGCGGTGAAGGTGCCCACCGATGAGGCGGCCCGTTCCCCCACGAGGATCACGGTGTCGGGATCGGCGTCCAGCTTCGCGACGACCTCGGCCTCCGAGCCGGGGATCGTCGGCACGAGGTGCGCGCCGAGCTTGAACGACCCGCGCGTCTCGAACGGCGCGACCGTCACGACCTTGAGGCCCATCTTGCGCACGGCCTTGCGGAGTCGCAGGAAGACGATCGGGCACTCCTCCTCCGGCTCGAATGCGACACAGATGACCTGCGTGGCGTTCTCCAGGTCGGTGTAGGTGACGCCCTCGCCGAGCCCCCGGCCCGCGACGGCGTGGGCCAGGAACTGGCCCTCCTCCAGCGAGTGCGGGCGGCTGCGGAAGTCGATGTTGTTCGTGCCGAGCACGACGC
The DNA here is from genome assembly GCA_030450535.1 of Propionibacteriaceae bacterium. Taxonomy (GTDB): domain Bacteria; phylum Actinomycetota; class Actinomycetes; order Propionibacteriales; family Propionibacteriaceae; genus Propioniciclava. Next base: position 440 of record JAKDIK010000112.1, on the reverse strand, counting down.
GGGCGAACTTGCTGTAGCCGTAGGCGTTCTCCAGGGTCAGGCGCCCGCCGGTGAGGACGCCCACGCTGCCGGCCGCCCGGCGCAGCCCGGTGACGGCGGCATCGATGGCCTCGGGCCACGACGCCGGCCGCAGGACATCGCCATCGCGGACCAGCGGGCTGGTGAGACGGTCGGCCTGGCGTCCGGAATAGAAGGCGAACCGGCCGCGGTCGCAGTTCCACTCCTCGTTGACCTTCGGCGCGTTGCCGGCCAGGCGCCGCTTCACCTGGTAGTGCCGGTGGTCGGTGCGCAGCTGGCAGCCGGCAGCGCAGATCTCGCAGGTGACCGGCGTCGAGACCAGGTCGAACGGCCGGCTCTGGAACCGGTAGTCGGCGCTGGTCAGCGCGCCCACCGGGCAGATCTGGATGACGTTGCCGCTGAAGTAGCTGTCGTAGGGGTCG